>JBOHYT010000102.1:0-4244 GCA_050738055.1 Rhodanobacteraceae bacterium | reverse complement strand
CTCACCCACGCCGAAACCGTCGCGCTGGCCTTGAGCTTCAAGGTCTCGCTGGTGGGCGTCGTGTGTTCGTTGCCGGTCGCGGTGGGCTGTGCCTGGTTGCTGGCGCGCACGCGCTTCTTCGGCAAGGCGTTGTTCGAGGGGCTGCTGCTGCTGCCGCTGATCCTCCCGCCGGTCGTCACCGGGTACATCCTGTTGATCGTGTTCGGCCACCACGGGCCGATCGGTCGCTGGCTCGACGCCGCGGGGCTCTCGATCGCGTTCCGCTGGACCGGCGCGGCGCTGGCCGCGGCGGTGATGGCGTTTCCCTTGCTGGTCGTCGCATTGCGCAACGCGTTCGAGTCGGTGGACCGGAAGCTCGAACACGCGGCGGCGACCCTCGGCGCCGGCCCGTGGCGGATTTTTTTCGGGATCACCCTGCCGCTGTCGTTGCGCGGGCTGGTCGCCGGCCTGGTGCTGGCGTTCGCGCGCGCGTTCGGCGAGTTCGGCGCCACCATCACGTTCGTATCGTCGATCCCGGGCCAGACGCGCACCCTGCCGATCGCGTTGTACGAGTTGATCTCCACCCCCGGCGACGAGGGCGGCGCGCTGCGACTGACCTTGGTCGCGGTCGTGATCGCGCTGCTCGCCGGGCTGGTCGCCGCACTGATGTTGCTGCGTGGCGGCGCGCGCCATGCCGAGGCCGACGCGTGATCGACCTCGACCTCGACTTGCGTCGCGGCGAATTCTCGCTGGAGCTGGCGCTGGCGTCGCCGGCCCGCGCACTGGCGCTGTTCGGGCATTCTGGCTGCGGCAAGACCACGACGCTGCTCGCGATTGCCGGGCTGCTGCGCCCGCGCGGCGGCCGCATCGTGCTCGACGGGCGCGTCCTGTTCGACGTCGATCGCGGCATCGACCTGCCGCCCGCGCAGCGGCGGCTCGGCGTGGTATTCCAGGACGCGCGGCTGTTTCCGCACCTCTCGGTGCGCGACAACCTGCGTTACGGAATGCCGCGCGGCGTGGCGGCCGCGCCGTTCGACGACGTCGTGCACCTGCTCCGGCTGTCGGCGCTGCTCAGGCGCAAACCCGGGCAGTTGTCCGGCGGCCAGATCCGGCGGATCGCGATCGGCCGCGCGCTGCTGCGCGAACCGGATGCATTGCTGCTGGACGAACCGCTCGCCAACCTGCACCGCGAAGCGCGCACCGAGGTGCTGGAACACCTGCGCAGGCTGAAGCAGGAATTCTCGCTGACCACGATCCTGGTGAGCCACCAGTTCGACGAAGTCGTCGCGCTCGCCGACGGCGTCGCGCGGATCGAAGACGGACGCCTCGCGGCACTCGAGGACATCGAGGACTTCAAGGCGTCCCGTGGGGCGCCGCCGCCGGCATCGACCAGCGTGCGCGGCCTGCGGGCAACGCGGTAAAGTACCGGTTCGCGGGAGCCCCCGATCCGCTTGCCTGAGGAGCCGGCCAATGACCCATTCCCTTCTGCGCACGACCACACGTCGTCTCGTCGCAATCGCGCTGTTGGGCGCGATCGTCACGCTCGCCGGATGCACCGGCCTGGGCACCAAGCTGCAGAAGCCCACCGCGAGCATCCAGCAACTGACCGTGCAATCGGACGGCAACTGGGTCGCCATGGTGCGGTTCCAGAATTTCAGCTACGACACCGGCATGCACGTGTACGCGATCGATGCGACGCTCAGCCTGAACGGCAAACCTGCCGGACACATCGCGATTTCGCCCGCGCTCGACATTCCCGCGATGGACGCCGATACCGGCACCGCCACCTTCCGCCCGGATCCGGCCGGCGCCGCCGCACTCACGGCCGCCAAAGGCAACGCGATCGCGTACCAACTCAAGGGAACGCTGTCGGTCGGCAAGGGCAACAAGGGCAACGCGCAACCGTTCAAACTCGACGGCAGCGGTTTCATTTCGCCGGTGCCGGGTGTGAGCAACATCTGGCGCTGAAAAATCCGTTCGCGCTGAGCCCTTCGACAGGCTCAGGACAGGCTGCGTGAGCGCAAAGCGAACGAAGTCGAAGCGCATGACCTGGCGCCCACCCTTCGACTTCGCGCCCTTCGGCCGCTACGCTCAGGGCGAACGGCTGAGGTATCCCATGACCACCCACTACACCGCGCCGCTCGCCGACATCCGCTTCGACATCTACGACCTGCTGGACGTCGAGAAACTGTTCGCGACGCTGCCCGGCTGCGAGGGCCTCAACCGCGAAACCATCGACGCGGTGCTGGACGAGGCGGCGAAATTTTCGCAAACCGTGCTTGCGCCGCTCAATGCAACCGGCGACGAGCAGGGCTGCAGCTTCGACAAGAAAACCGGCAATGTGACGACGCCGGAGGGCTTCAAACGTGCCTACCAACAATACGTGGAGGGCGGCTGGGCGGGGCTGACCGCGCCGGAAGCCTTCGGCGGGCAAGGCCTGCCGGAAACGGTCGGGGCGCCGGTCAAGGAAATGATCGACTCGGCGAATCTCGCCTGGAGCACCTACCCGCTGCTTTCGCACGGCGCGACCGAGGCCTTGCGCGTGCACGGCTCCGACTGGCAGAAGGAGGTGTTCCTGAAGCGCATCGTGTCCGGGGAATGGACCGGCACGATGTGCCTGACCGAGGCGCATTGCGGCACGGACCTCGGACTCCTCAAGACCCGCGCGGAACCGAACGACGACGGCAGCCATTCGATCACGGGCACCAAGGTCTTCATCACCTCCGGCGAGCACGACTTCACCGGAAACATCGTGCATTTGGTGCTGGCGCGCCTGCCCGATGCGCCCAGGGGCGTCAAAGGCATTTCGCTGTTCATCGTGCCGAAGAGGAAGGTCGGCAAGGACGGCCAGATCGGCGAGCGCAACGCGGTGCGCTGCGGCGCAATCGAACACAAGATGGGCTTGAAGGGTTCCGCGACCTGCGTGATGAACTTCGATGGTGCGCAGGGCTGGCTGATCGGCGAGCCCAACAAGGGCCTCGCCGCCATGTTCACGATGATGAACACGGCGCGCCTCGCGGTCGGCCTGCAGGGCCTCGCGCTGTCCGAGCGCGCGTACCAGAACGCGCTTGCCTGGGCGCGCGAACGCCTGCAGATGCGCGCACTGTCGGGCGCGAAGTTTCCCGACCAGCCCGCCGATCCGCTGATCGTGCACGGCGACGTGCGACGGATGCTGCTGACCCAGAAATCGTTGATCGAGGGCGGCCGCGCGTTCGGGTTGTACGCCGCCACGCTGGTCGACATCCAGCACCGCTCGACCGATGACGTCGAAGTGAAGCGCGCCGATGCGCTGGTGTCGTTCCTGACCCCGATCATCAAGGCGATGCTTACCGAGAACGCCAACGAGTGCACCAGCCTCGCGCTGCAGATCTACGGTGGCCACGGCTACATCGCCGACAACGGCATGGAACAGTTCGCGCGCGACGCGCGGATCACCACGATCTACGAAGGCACGACGCAAATCCAGGCGCTCGACCTGCTGGGCCGCAAGATCATGCAGCAGCGCGGTGAAGGCCTCCAGTTGTTCCTCGAACACCTCGGCGCATTCTGCGCCGAACACGCGAACGACGAGGCGCTGCAGGAATTCCTGCCCAGGCTGTCGGCGCTGGCGACGGAATGGGTCGAGGCCACGCAGGAGATCGGCAAGCGCGCGGTTTCCCATCCGGATGAAATCGGCGCGGCGGCGGTCGATTACCTCATGTATTCGGGGTACATCGCGTTCGCCTACGCGTGGGCGCGCAGCATCGCCGCGGTGGACCGCTCGGCGCAACCCGAGGATTTCAAGCGTGCCAAACTGCTGACCGCGCGCTTCTACTTCACGCGCATCCTGCCGCGCACGCGCACGCACCTCGCCGCGATGCAGGCCGGCGCAGACAGCGTGTTCGCGATGCCGGATGCCTTGTTTGGATGACCAAATTCACCTCTCCCGGAGCGAGTGAGGTTCCACGCTTTCCCTTCTCCCTCCGGAAGAAGGCGTCGCGCTTTTCCTTCGCCCTCCGGGAGAAGGTGCCCGAAGGGCGGATGAGGGTTCGGGCCACGCACGGTTCCACCTCGCGGCGCGTAACGACGTGTCTCGCGCCCCGTCGCGTCACCGTAGGGCGGGTCTTGACCCGCCGTTGCGGTTTACCGGCCATGGCGGGTTGAAACCCGCCCTACGTGCCGTCCTGGAGAGGGGTTCAATATGAGCATGCACGAACACGCAATCGTCGACGGCTATTGTCATGCCAGCAAAGCGCGCATCCGGTCACCCGAAGTTCCACATCCGC
>JBOHYT010000101.1:0-2145 GCA_050738055.1 Rhodanobacteraceae bacterium | reverse complement strand
GCGGATCTATGGTTTGGATCTGGGCAAGGATCACCACAATCCACAGTGCAACCAGGTCGGCGAGAAACACAAGCATCGTTGGACGGATCAGTATCGCGACAAAGAAGCCTACGAGCCACGGGATATTACGGCTTCCGCGACTGATCCGGTCACGGTCTGGACACAGTTCTGCAAAGAGGCCAAGATTGCGCATCACGGACAGATGATGCCGCCGCCACCGCGCAGCAGGGAGTTGTTCCTATGAACGCCATGAATCCTTGCGTTGAGCTCGAACGTGGTTTGGGCGAACTTTTCGTGTGTGCGCCGCACAACGAATTTCACCGCATCCGCACACCCTATCTCTATCCGGATGGCGACAACATTGACTTGTTCTGCAAGACGGTGGGTGACGTAGTCACGGTCAGCGATCTCGGGGAGACTAACAGGTGGCTGCGTACACAAACAATGTCGCCACGTCGCTCGCCGAAGCAAAGCGCTTTGATTGCAGATGCCTGTCTTACCCACGGCGTAGAATTCTACAAGGGCATGCTGCAGGCGCGTTGTAGGCACGGCGATTCGCTTGCTGCGGTCGTGATGCGCGTTGCGCAAGCCTCGATACGGGTGGCCGATCTCTGGTTTACGTTCCGTACGCGCGCCGTGGAATCGCTGAACGATGAGGTCGCGGATTTTCTCCGCGAACGCGAGTTCAGTTTTGATCGCTCTGAAAAACTGACAGGGCGCTCCGGGCGCGCATGGACGGTGGACTTTCATGTGCGCGCGCCAAAGCAAAGCGCGCTCGTGTATGTGCTGAGCACGGGCAGTCGTTCCGCAGCGCGTTCCGTCTCTGAGCACGTTCTGGCCGCCTGGTATGACCTCAATCATCTGGCGGCAGGGCCGGAGGCGCTACGTTTTGTGTCGTTGTTCGACGATACCGCCGACGTATGGGCGCCGGAAGATTTCGAGCTCGTCGCACCGTTGTCGTCGATTGCGCATTGGTCTGAACCGGATCGGTTGACCGAACTGCTCCAGGAAGCGGCGTAGCCGCGGACCAGTCACACCATGATCGACTACACGACAGGCGACATCCTGCAGGCGGACGCCGAAGCGCTGGTCAATACCGTCAACTGCGTCGGCGTGATGGGGCGAGGTATCGCCCTGCAATTCAAGAACACTTTCCCCGGCAATTTCGAAGCCTACGCGGAAGCGTGCAAACGGGATGAAGTGCAGCCGGGCCGGATGTTTGTTTACGAAACCGGATTCGTGCACAACCCGAAGTTCATCGTCAATTTCCCGACCAAGCGCCATTGGCGCGGCAAGAGCCGCATCGAGGACATCGACACTGGCCTGCGCGCGCTGGTGGAAGAGATTCGCACGCGCGATATCCGTTCGATCGCCATTCCGCCGCTCGGCAGCGGACTTGGCGGGCTCGATTGGTCACAAGTACGTGCGCGGATTGACGCGGCCATGCGTGAACACGGCGACGTGCGCGTGACGGTGTACGAGCCCAATGGACAGCATGATGGCCGCAAGGCGTTCCGGCCCAAGGCCATACCCAAGTTGACACCGGGCCGCGCCGCGCTCGTCGTCTTGATGCGACGTTACCTTGCCGGTCTGCTCGATCCATTCGTCAGCCTGCTTGAGGTACATAAGCTGATGTACTTCATGCAGGAAGCCGGGCAACCGCTGCAACTTCGGTACGTGAAGGGGTCTTATGGCCCCTATGCGGAAAACCTCCGTCACGTGTTGAATGCGATGGAAGGACACATGGTGTCCGGCTATCGCGGCGAAGATGCCCCCGATACGCACCTTGAACTGGTACCGGGAGCTGTGGGCGAAGCCGAGGCATTCTTGTCCCAAGACATTGGCACGCGTGAGCACTTCGACCGCGTCGCGAATCTGGTCAACGGCTTTGAATCGCCGTTCGGATTGGAGTTGCTGGCTACCGTGCATTGGGTGGCCACACGCGAGCGCGCCGAGAACATTACGGACGTGGTGACGCGTACCTACGCGTGGAACGATCGCAAGCAGCAATTCACTCCGCGGCAGATCGAGTTGGCATACGACACCTTGCGTCAGCACGACTGGCTGGAAGCTGGTGCCGGCGCGCACGCGTAAGCGCCGACCCGGCGCGCATGCCGAGTCAGAGATGGCGGTAGTCGGGGGAGT
>JBOHYT010000100.1:0-4765 GCA_050738055.1 Rhodanobacteraceae bacterium | reverse complement strand
ACGGATCGCGGATCACCAACAGCCGCCGCTCGGTCATGTCCTCGATCGCGTAGCGGATGCCCTCGCGTCCGAAACCGGAAAGTTTCACGCCGCCATACGGCATGTTGTCCACGCGGAAGCTAGGGATGTCGCCGACCACCACGCCGCCTTCGACCAGCGTGTCCCAAGCTTGCATCGTGTGGTTCAGATTGTCGGTGAACAGGCCGGCCTGCAGGCCATAGTCGGAAGCGTTGACGGTTGCGAGCGCCGAATCGAAGTCCTCGAACGGCTCCAGCAGCGCCACCGGACCGAAAGCTTCCCTGCAACTGAGCTTCGCCGCGTGCGGCACGTTTTCGAGGACGGTCGCGTCCAGCATGTTGCCGCGGCGTTTGCCGCCGCACAGTACTTTCGCACCGGCCTTTTTTGCCTCGCCGATCCATTCTTCCAGGCGTTTCGCCGCGGCCTCGTCGATCATGGGTCCGAGGAATGTTTCCGGCTCTTTGGGATCGCCGGCTCGCAATTTTTTCGTCGCCGCGACAAAACGCTTCTTCACCTCGTCGTACAGCGATGCGTGGACCAGGATCCGCTGCACGCCGATGCAGCTCTGCCCGGACTGGTAGAAGCTTCCGGAAATCAGCCGCGAGACCACATAATCGAGTCGCGGCCGCTGGTCGGCATCCACGATGCAGGCCGCGTTGCCACCGAGTTCCAGCACGACTTTCTTCTTGCCCGCGCGCGCCTTCATGTCCCAGCCGATCTGGCCGCCGGTGAACGACAGCAACTTCAGGCGTTCGTCCTCGACGAAGGGATCGGCGTCTTCCACCCGGCACGGCAGGATCGAGAATGCGCCTTCCGGCAGGTCGGTCTCCGCCAGCACCTCGCCGATGATCAGCGCGCCGATCGGGGTGCGCTCGGAGGGTTTCAACACGAACGGGCAACCCGCCGCGATCGCCGGCGCGACCTTGTGCGCAACCAGGTTCAGCGGGAAGTTGAACGGCGTGATGAACGAGCAGGCGCCGAGCGGCACGCGCTTGACGAATCCGCGGTAGCCCCTCGTGCGTTCGGAAATCTCGAGGTTGACGATCTCGCCGTCGATGCGCGTGGATTCATCCGCGGCGACGCGGAACGTGTCGATCAGGCGTTCGGCTTCGCCTTGCGAATCCTTGATCGGTTTGCCCGTCTCGATGCACAGCGCGTAGGCGAGTTCCTGCTTGCGTGCGCGCATCCGTTCCACGCAGTGTTCGAGCACCGCCCGGCGCTGCCAGGGTTTCAGCGCCGCCATCGACGCGGCGGCCTGGTCGGCGGCGTCGATCGCCGCATCGATGGCGCGGGCGTCGGCCAGCGCCACCCGGGTCGCGACCTTGCCCGAGTACTTGTCCAGCACCTCGAGATCGGTGTTGGCCTGTACCGGCCGGTTGGCGAGGTAGTAGGGGTACTTCGATTTCAGTTTTTGGGCCTTGGGCATGTGCTCGATTCCATTACGGACAAGCAAAAAGCGTCGAACGCGGATGAACGCGGATAGACGCGGATTATTGCAGATGGCATGTCGAATCCTTGTGTCCCTGTCGAAAGATCCCGGACATCGAAAGACCGCGCGGCCACGAGTCAACAAGGATTTGCCTCTTGAACCGCGTACTAATGAGGTGGACCCATTGTTTCGGACAGCCTGAGGGAGCAGCCAAGCTCTGAACCGGGGTTCTCTGTTCGGGCGGCCAAAAGCTGTTGCTCGCGGTTGAAGTAGATTTCATCCAGGGTCCGCCTGCCACGTGTCTGGTGGCATCGTTTCTGGTTGTACCAGATGAAGTACTTACGCAAAGCGGTACGAAGCGCGTGCCCGTCCTCGAAGGTGTGTAGAGACACGCACTCGTACTTGACCGAACGCCACGGCCGATTACCCGGGTGCGAATCGTGTCAATGGTCCGGAGTTGCCGCTTTCCTGTCGGTAGGCGCTCCGCTTTGCGAAGGACTGATCCGCGTCGCACGAGCGACACCCGCCAGGACACGCCAACGCAGGCGCGATTCACGCTATTCCAGCGGCTTGATGGTATAGCGTCGCGATAGCTGCTCGAAGCGCGGATCGTTGCGTAGCGGTCGAAACATGGGGAAAACCGTGAGGTCGCTGCACGCGATCGGATAGGACGGGCAGAGGCTTCCAAGGAGTTGCAATGCCGGCGCGGTCTCGCCAAGCGCCAAGTACAACTGAATGAGGTTGCGTTGCGAATACGGGCTGAGCTTGGCTTTGCGCAAACGCCCAACTGCAGCGACCGCTTGCGGACGTAGTGCGGGGCTCAGCAAAGATTGATAGGTGAGTCGTCCGGCTTGCACCTGAAGTTGGTCCAGCGGCGAAGACGGTTCAGCCAAGTCGAATGCCTTCGCTGCGGACTCATCCTGGTGCAACTGCTGGTAGGCGAAGGCGAGCAGAAATGCACCGTCCACGTTCTTGGGGCTGAGCAGGAGTATTGCTTGCGCTGGCACAAGCATTTGCCTGTAGTCACCAAGATAAGCATAGTTCAAAGCCAGGTTCATCTGCGCAACCCAGGCGCGAGGGTTCAGCATGACGGCCTCGCGCATTTCAGCCAGCCCGGCCTTCACAGGCAGCGTCAGAGCGTAATCCACATGGGTGCGCGCATTGCTCGGGTCGATTGTCAGCGCCTGCCGGTATTCGTCTTGCGCTTGTTTGGTCTTGAGTTCATTGAGATCAAGGTTCCCCAGAACGGTAAATGCACGTGCGTTGCGGGGGTCGAGCGCGAGCGCTTTTTTCGCCAGCGTGCGCGCTTTGGGGCCCGTGTCCTTGAACGACAGGTCGGAATAATCCGTCTGGTCGAGTAATGCGCCCGCCAACGCCGCGTATGCGTCGGCGTAGTCGGGGTCGAGCTCGATGGCCCGCTCGAAATCCTTCTGTGCCACGGGATAACGGGTCGGATCGTGCTGCTCGAGCAACGCGCGTCCCTTGAGCACCAGTTCATGCGCTTCCGGATTGCGCGTGCCGCCAGTGGACAAATCGGTCTGCGCGAATTTCACCTGCATCGCCGAAGCAATGGCGTGGGTGACTTGATCCTCCACCGCGAAGATGTTGGCGAAGGTGTCGTCATAATGCCGCGCCCACAGTTCATAGCCGGTGCGCGCGTCGACCAGTTCCGCGCTGATCCGCACCTCGCTGCCCTCGCGTTCGATCGTGCCGTGCAGGACGTTGGCGACGTTCAATTGCCTGCCGACCTCGGTGGCGGATTCCTCGCCGCCGCGAAACTTCGCTGCGGTGTCCCACGCAATCACCCGCAACGCAGGGTTCTGGCCCAGCGCGCCGGTCAGTTCTTCAGTAATGCCGTCACTGAAATACTGCCGGCTGGGATTGCCGCCCAGATTCTGGAACGGCAGCACCACCAGTGAATCGGTGGGCGGGTCGAAGGTCGTCCCGACGGCGCCCCTGCGGTGCAGCACAAACTCGTTGGTGCCCAGCAGGACCACAGCCACCGCAAGAATGCCGATGATCGCGAAATCCAGCTTGCGCGCGGTCGAGTGTCGACTCCGCGCATCTTCTGCCACGTCAGATTCGCGCTGGATGCCATGCGGGGTGAACTCGTAGAACCACGCGAATGCGATCCAGAACGGGAAGCCGATCACGCAGACGATCAGGAACCAGCGCGTGGCGTAGTCAGGCAACCCCAGCGCGGGCGTCAGTTGCGAGACGCCTTGCGAGAGCGCCCACACCGCACCGGCATACAGCACCGCGGCACGCAACACGTTGCGTCGTTTCAGTTCCGCGAAGAAGGAGGGCTTGCCGGATGTCACCGCAGCGTGGATTCCCCGCCGGCAAAGGGTCGGCTTCCGCTCGCCGGGAGTGTACCGGTTCGATATTCACCGCGCAGGTCAGGCTACACGGGGCATGTCACGACATGCGTTCACGGCTGGCATGCTCGATTCCATCATCCCCAAACCGGACGGTCACGACCGGCAGGTAAGCGTCGGTGGTTGCCGGTCAGCGTCGTGCGTCACCGGGTGTCTTGAGCCAGCTTGACCGACCTCATAACCCATCTGCTTCCGGATCGTCGAGGAACGGATTGGAGGCGAAACCTGCACAGGCACCCAACGGACCCCAGATTGGTCAGGCGTCAGCACCTGTACAGAATCCGGTGCCCTTTTATCGCCGTTCGGGCGTGTCGACCCGCAACGGCAACTCACCATCGGCGAGACGCGCGCGCAGTGCGGCACCGGGACGGGTGTCGTGGACTGAGCGCAGCGCGTGCCCGGATTCGTCAGTCAGGATCGCGTAGCCGCGTTGCAACACTTCCAGCGGGCTGACCGCGTGCAGCGCGCGTGCGAGTTCGGCGAGCCGCTGGCGGCGGCGCTGCCCGTCGTGCTGCCAGGCAGAGCCAAGGCGTCGCGCAAGGTCGGCATTGCGGTCGCCGAGTTGCCGTAAACGCCCGGCAGGATGCTGGATGAGCAGTCGTGCGCGGGCCTGTGACAGGCGCGTGGCCAAGCGTTCGTGGGCCACCATCTCGCAGCGTGCGAGTCGGTCACGCAATGCCAGCATTCGTTCGCGGCCCGCGGCGAGGCGCTGTTGCGGACGCTGCGTCTGCAAGCGCGCTGCGAGGTGGTCCAGCCGTTGCATCCCGGCCTGCAGATGCCGGTTCCACGCCTGCCGCGCGCGCGTGTCGAGATGCGCGAGGGTGCGCGCCAGCGCATCGCCATCCGGCAGGATCAGCTCCGCCGCCGACGATGGCGTCGGTGCGCGCAGGTCGGCCACGAAATCGGAGATCGAGAAGTCGATCTCGTGTCCGACCGCCGA
>JBOHYT010000099.1:0-7937 GCA_050738055.1 Rhodanobacteraceae bacterium | reverse complement strand
CGACCCACGCATTACGAATGCGTTGCTCTACCAGCTGAGCTATTCCGGCACGGGAGGACCGGGTAGTGTACGGGCGCGCCCGGAGAGGCGCAATTCGGCCGCACGGCCCCGTGCGGCCACTCGCAGCGGCCGATCCCCGCAGGTCCCCGCAGGTCTTGTGCGAACCCTTGGCGCAAAGCATGATTCAGCGCGTGGCGACTACCAGCCAGGCCATCATGAAGAACGGCACCACCGGGACGGCCGAGCACATCCGGCGCGAGTTGCGGGTGCTCGACATCTACCGGGTTTTCCAGGCGCTGACCTACACGGTGCTGTCGCTGGGCAGCCTCGCCTTCGCCTGGATGCCGCTGCGCGATCCGACGGTGGCGCGGGCGACCGCGCTCATATACCTGGTCTTCGCGCTGGCGGTGCTGGCGTGGGATCTGCGCGGCTCGCGCGCGCTGGTCGCCAGGACCAGCGCGTTTCTGACGATCGACGTGATCGCGGCGTTCCTCGCTGCCGTGACGATTCCCGCGGCGCACACCGGCATCGCGGCAATGCTGGTGATCAACGTCGGTGCCGCCGCCTTGCTGCTCACACCGCGGCTGGGCGGGTTGTTCGCCGCGCTGGCGACACTCGCGATGATCGCGCAGGCGCTGCTGGTGACCAACGCGGGCGATGTCGGTCCTTCGCTGCTGGAAGCCGGGCTGTTCGGGGTCTTTTATTTCGCGCTCGCGGCGCTGGGTTACGCGCTGGGCAGCCAGATGCGCGCCAGCGAGGCGCTCGCCGAACAGCGCGGCTCCGACCTCGCGAACCTCGCGCAGGTCAACGACATGATCATCCGGCGCATGAAGACGGGCGTGCTGCTGGTCGACGAGGGCAACCGCATCCACCAGATCAACGAGTCGGCGTGGATGCTGATGGGCAACCCCGGCATCGAGCAGCGCGACCTCGGCACGGTCGCGCCCGAACTCTCGCGCCGCCTGTACCACTGGCGCACCACCCACGAACACGACACCAACGCGATCGCGCTGGCCGAGGGCGCGCCGGAGATCGTCCCGCGCTTCACCCGCCTGTCCGCGCACGACGAGTCGTTCGTGCTGATCTTCCTCGACGATACCTCGCTGGTGTCGCAGCGCGCCGAGCAGCTGACGCTCACCACGCTCGGCCGGCTGTCGGCATCGATCGCCCACGAAATCCGCAATCCCCTCGCCGCGATCCGCTACTCGGCCCAACTGCTCGCGGAATCGGAGGACATCGGTACTGCCGACCAACGCATGGTCGAGATCATCAACAACCACTGCGGGCGCGTCAACGAGATCATCGAGAATATCCTGCAACTGTCGCGTCGCGAGCGTTCGCGGCCCGACTCGCTGGACCTCAACAATTGGGCGGCGCGCTTCGTCGACGAATACAAGGAGGCCAACGACATCGGCCACGACAGCCTGCGCCCGCTGCTGTATCCGCGCCCGGTCGAGGCGCTGGCCGATCCGCAGCACCTGCAACAAGTGGTGTGGAACCTGGTCCAGAACGCGCTGCGCTACGGGCGGCTTCCCGACGAGCCGGCGCGGGTGATGGTGGTCGCGCGGCTCGCCACCGACAACGGACCGCCGCTGCTGGAAGTGATCGACCGCGGCCCAGGCATCCCGCCCAAGGTGGCCGCGCAGGTTTTCGAGCCGTTCTTCACCACCCACCAGTACGGCACCGGGCTCGGCCTGTACCTCGCCAAGCAGATGTGCGAAGCCAACCAGGCGAACCTCGAATACGTGCCGGTCGCGGGCGGCGGAAGCTGCTTCCGCATCACCCTGACCGCACCGCTGCGCGGGCCGATGGGGACCGAGGCTTGACGCAGCGTGCGCTTTTTCATGGCGCACTTGTGCCCGGCGCGCTACTCTCGTGGCCGGAGGGAACGGACCAAGTGGGGCAGGCATGACCAAACAGACCGTGCTGGTCGTCGATGACGAGCGGGACATACGCGAGTTGCTGAGCATCACGCTGGGACGCATGGATTTGAGCGTCGATGCCGCGGCCAATGTCGGCGAAGCGAAAAAGATGCTGGGCGAGGTCCGCTATGACCTCTGCTTTACCGACATGCGCCTGCCGGACGGCACCGGTCAGGAACTGATCGAGTTGATCGCGCGCGATCATCCGGATACCCCGGTCGCCATGATCACCGCGTACGGCAACGTCGAAGCGGCCGTCGACGCCTTGAAGGCGGGCGCCTTCGACTTCGTCTCGAAGCCGGTCGACATCCACATGTTGCGCCGGCTGGTGCAGACCGCGCTGCGCGTGGGCCAGGCCCCGGAACCGGATGCCGAAGAGGCGCCGGCCAGCCGCCTGGTCGGCGAGTCGCAGGCACTCAAGGAAGTGCGCGCCCGCATCGCCAAGGTGGCGCGCAGCCAGGCGCCCATCTACATCTCAGGCGAATCCGGTGTCGGCAAGGAACTGGTCGCACGCTCGATCCACGAGCTGGGGCCGCGCGCGGCCGGGCCATTCGTGCCGGTCAACTGCGGCGCGATCCCGTCGGAGCTGATGGAGAGCGAATTCTTCGGCCACCAGAAGGGTTCGTTCACCGGCGCGCACGTCGACAAGGAAGGACTGTTCCAGACGGCCAACGGCGGCACGCTGTTCCTCGACGAGGTCGCGGAACTGCCGTTGCACATGCAGGTGAAACTGCTGCGCGTGATCCAGGAAAAAGCCGTGCGGCCGATCGGCGGGCGCGGCGAGGTTCCGGTCGACGTGCGGATCCTGTCCGCGACCCACAAGGATCTCGCGCGGCTGGTGCAGACCGGCCAGTTCCGGCAAGACCTCTATTACCGCATCAACGTGATCGAACTGCGCGTGCCGCCACTGCGCGAGCGCGCGGACGACATCCCGGAACTCGCCTCGCACATCCTCAAAAAACTGGCCGAGCAGGCGGGCGTGTCGGTACCCGCGCTGCAACCGGCCGCGCTGGACGCGCTGAAAAACTACGACTTCCCCGGCAACGTCCGCGAGCTCGAGAACGTGCTGGAGCGTGCGATCGCGCTGTGCGACGGCGGCGTGATCGAACCGGCCGACCTGATGCTCGAACCGGCGGCGCGCGACACGATCGAGGACGAGGACGACGAGCCGCTGGACGACGATGCGGCGCCCGGCAGTGCCGGCAGCGGGGTCGGGCTGGACGACTACATCTCCAGCATCGAGCGCGATGCGATCGTCAAGGCACTCAAGGAAACCCGCTACAACAAGACCGCCGCAGCCAGGAAACTCGGGATCACGTTCCGCGCGTTGCGGTACAAGCTCAAGAAGCTCGGGATCGATTGAAGCCGGGAGACGGGAGGCGGGAGGCGGGAGTCGGGAGTCGGGATTTGGGAATCGAGAATCGGAGAACGGCAAAAGCCTGGGACCTGTACCCCCTTCCATGGGAATGGGGTCGGCGCGCCAGCGCCGGGGGGATGTCAACAGTTACGCGACCCGATCATCGAATACGGCTGATCCACGGATCGCATGACCCCAGGCGAACCGCAACGAAGCCGCGATCACGGAAAACCCATCCCCATCCCCCCCTTCCCCTTGAAGGGGAAGGAGAATCTAGAATGGTATGTCGTCGTCCTCGAAACCGCCGTTGTCCTGCGGCGGCGGCGCGGACGGCGGAGCCCCGGCAGGTGCGCCCGCGGGACGGGCCTGCTGCTGCCGCGGGCGGTAATCGCTGCCCTCGCCACGCCCGCCGCCTTCACCCTGCCCGCCCAGCATCTGCATTTCGTTGGCGATGATGTCGGTGGTCCAGCGCTCGATGCCTTCCTTGTCGGTGTACTTGTCGGTGCGCAAGCTGCCTTCGATGTACACCTGCCGCCCCTTCTTCAGGTATTCGCCGGCGATCTCGGCAAGCCGTCCGAAGAACTTGATGCGATGCCACTCGGTCCGCTCCTGCTTTTCGCCGGTCTGCTTGTCCTTCCAGCTGTCCGTGGTGGCGATCCGAATGGTGCACATCGCGGTGCCGGACGCGCTGTAGCGCGTCTCCGGGTCCGCGCCCAGGTTGCCGATCAGGGTTACCTTGTTGACGCCACGTGACATGGTGCGAATCCTCGGAATGGGAAGAACGGGACCGATGATGCTAGCACGCGCGATCCGGGGTCTGTCGGCGCGCGCCGTGTGGTTTCGTAGGCATTTGCCGGCGCGGCCGCGTGACCCTGTAAAATCGACTATTTCAGGCCTGCAGGATGCACATGACCCGTCCCGCCCACGCAGCAGCGCCGGAGCCCGCCAACGCCTTCGTCGCGGCGCGCGACCTCGCCGCCCCCGACATGGCCGAGGTGGACCGGATGATCCGCCAGCGGCTGCACTCCGATGTCGTGCTGATCAACGCGATCGGAGAACACATCGTCGGTGGCGGCGGCAAACGACTGCGACCGATGCTGCACGTGCTGGCCGCGCACGCCGCCGGGTTCGAGGGCGACGCCCACGTCGAACTGGCCGCGGTGATCGAATTCATCCACACCGCGACGCTGTTGCACGACGACGTGGTCGATGGCTCGGCGCTGCGTCGCGGGCGCAAGACCGCCAACGCCGCGTGGGGCAACTCGGCCAGCGTGCTGGTCGGCGATTTCCTGTATTCGCGCTCGTTCCAGATGATGGTGGAACTGGACCGCATGCCGGTGATGCGGATTCTGGCCGACACCACCAACTCGATTGCCGAAGGCGAGGTGCTGCAACTGCTCAACATCGGCAACGCCGAGACCGACGAGGCCGCCTACATGCGGGTGATCGAGCGCAAGACCGCGGTGCTGTTCGCGGCGGCCACCCAGCTTGGTGGCGTGCTGGCCGGACTCCCCGACGAGCACTGCCTCGCACTGCGCCGCTATGGCATGCAGCTCGGCTGCGCGTTCCAGATCGCCGACGATCTGCTCGATTACGTGTCCGACGCCGACACGCTGGGCAAGAACATCGGCGATGACCTGGCCGAGGGCAAGCCCACGCTGCCGCTGATCTACGCGATCCAGCGCTCGACGCCGATGCAGGCCGAGATGCTGCGCAACGCGATCACCAGCCAGAGACTGTCCGCGCTGGATGTCATCGTCGATACGATCCGCCACTCCGGCGCGCTGGAACGCACCCGCGCACGCGCGCAAATACACGCCGACGCCGCCCACGAGGCGTTGTCCACGCTGTCGCCATCGATCTACCGCGACGCGCTGGCGGGGCTCGCGGAGTACGCGGTCGATCGCAAGTCCTGAATCGCGCCGGCTGTAGGAGGGCCGGGAGGCCCGAACCGAACCGCGCGCCAACGCGTTTCCCGAACCCTTCGCGGCTGCCGCCGCTCCTACAGGGTTCCGCCGTTCCTACAGGGTTCCGCCGCTCCTGCCGGCAAACGCTGCATCCAGCCACGAGTGCATCAATGCAAACGCGCGCTTCGCGACCGGCGGGTCGTACACGCAGCCGGGCGGTGAATGCGCCCACGGTTCGGCGAAGCAATGCACCGCGCCGCCGAACACCACGAACTGCCACGGCGCGGGGCTCTGGGTCATGTCCTTCATGAAGGCCGGTGCATCGGGCATCGTGCCGCGATCGTCGGCGCCATTCATCGCCAGCACCCGCGCCTTGATGTGCTGCGCCGACGCGGGATCGTCGGTCGACAAACCACCGTGGAAGCTGACCACCGCCGCGACATCGCTTCCGCTGCGTGCGAGGTCCAGCACCGAGGTGCCACCGAAGCAAAAGCCGATCGCGGCGAGTTTTGAAGCGTCGATCGGCGCCGCGCGTTTCGCCGCCAGCGCTTTCAATTCATCGAACGCCGCGTTCACCCGGCGGCGCAGCATCGGGCGATCGGCCATCAACGGCTTCATCGACGCCTGCGCTTCGGTATTGTTCTTCGGCCGCACGCCCGCTCCGTACATGTCGCCCACGAAAATCACGTAATCCTTGCCCGCGATCTGCCTGGCGAAACCAATGTTGGTGGCGTTGATGCCGGTCCAGTCGGGGATCATCAGGAGTCCCGGCCGCGGGGTTTGCACCGCGTCGTCCCACACCAGCACGCCCTGCATCGCCTTGCCATCGACGCGGTAGTCGACGGTCTGCGCGCGCATCGCCGCGTGCGCGAACGACGTGACACCGAACACAAGCAACAGCACGATGAATGTCTTGCGCACGACCGTCTCCTCACGCTGCCGGGCCGAAGGCTGGATCAGCCCTCCCCTTCAAGGAGAGGGTTGGGTGGGGATGGGGTCGATGCCCGGGAACCATCCCCATCCCGTCCTTCCCCTTGAAGGGGACGGAGAAAAGCAATCGCGTTATGCAGTGCCCTGGGCGTGCGCCGACAGGCGTCGTTTCAACGGGGCGATTGCATCGACTGCGCGCATGCCAGCCCCGCGCAACCCCGCCCACGCAGGCGCCTGCCAGGAAAAAATGCGTTCGATCGAATCGATCGCCCGCGCGTCGAGGGTGGCTGCGGCGCGCCGCCGTCGCGCGTAGCGTTGCAGCACGTGCGGCGCGGTGAAATCGCGCCGGGCGTCGCGTGCCTCGCCGAGCACCGCCACGAGTTCCGCGACATCCCGCAAACCGAGGTTCGCGCCCTGCCCGGCCAACGGGTGCACGGCGTGCGCGGCGTCGCCCAGCAACACGCAGCGATCCGCCGCGTAGGTCCTGGCGAGCTGCAGTTTCAACGGAAACGACCCGCGCGGCGTGGTAGCGGTGATCCGACCCAGCCGGAAGTCCGAAGCCATCCCGGCCGCCTCGCAAAATCCTTTGCCGTCGAGCGCCAGGATCTCGCTTGCACGTGCCTCGGGCAGTGACCACACGATCGACGAACGTCCGTCGACCAGCGGCAGCAGCGCGATCGGTCCCTCCCGCGTGAAACGCTGCCACGCGGTCGCCTCGTGCGGCCGTTCGGTCGCGACATGCGCGACCACCGCGCGCTGATGGTAATCATGCTCGCGCACCCGAACGTCCGCCTGCGCGCGCAACCGCGACCCCGCACCATCGGCAATCACCAGCATCGCCGCCGAAACCGAGTTGCCACCTTCGAAATCCAGCGTCACCCGATCCTCGCGGCGCGCGAACGCGGCGACCTCGACCGGGCACATGCGACGCACACCGGCGGCATCCAGCGCGTTCCACAACATCCACGCGACCAGCTTGTTTTCGACGATCCAGCCGATCTGTGCACGTCCGTCGCGCGTGGCGTCGAACGCGATTTCCGCGCCCGAAGCTGCGTCCCAGACCTGCATCCGGCGATAGGGCGACACCCGCGAAGACTCGATCCGCCGCCAGACGCCAAGCTCGTCCAGCAGCCGCGCGGAAGACGGCGCGAGCGCGATCACCCGCAGGTCTTCGGGCTCACCGGCAACCCATGCCGCCGGTTCGCGCGCTTCCAGCAGCGCCACCGCGAAGCCGCGCCGCGCGAGGATGAGCGCACAAGCCGCACCGACCATGCCGCCCCCGGCGACCGCGATGTCGAGTGCGGGCCGACGCGCGCTCACGGCGCGGTGTCCAGGACGGCGGTCGGCGGCAAGGCGCGAAAGCCCATCCCGCGACGCGCGAGGACGTGCCGCAACGGCGGCAAGCGATCGAACGCCGCCATCGCCAATGAACGCAACGGCCCGAGCGCCGGTTGCGCAAGGCAGCCGAGCGAAACCAGTCCATGGCTGAAGGCCACGACAGCTTCGCGGTCTGGCTGCCGGCGTGCGGCGTAGCCGTCGAGCAGTTCCGGCGCCCCCGGATCGTCGGCAGCGGCGACGAGTTCCGCCAGCACCAAGGCATCGCGCAAGCCAAGGTTGAACCCCTGCGCCCCGATCGGGTGCACCGTCTGCGCCGCGTTGCCCACCAGCACCACCCGCGGCGCCGTCAGCGTATCGGCAAGTACCCGCCTGATGCGGTGCGGGAAGCGCCTGCCGGGCCGCGAGAATACGCCCGCCTTCCAGCCGAAACGCTTTTGCGCGAGGGCCAGAAACGCGGCTTCATCCATGGCCGCGACTTCGTCA
>JBOHYT010000098.1:0-4047 GCA_050738055.1 Rhodanobacteraceae bacterium | reverse complement strand
GGATGGTGTTGATGTGCGAGCCTGCCACCACCATTCCCCTCCCGACCTCCCCCCTTGAAGGGGGAGGAGAAGAGCAGCCGGTTCAGGCGAGAAGAGGCGCATCATCGGCGTGTACACTCTGGACCTTCCTGCTTGATGGCGCTGCATATGGACGACCGCTTCGCCGTTGCCCTCGAACATTTCGACAGGGCGCTCGCGCGCCTGAAGGAAGCGCTGGAACGGCCGGAGGACGACATCGTGCGTGATGCCATTATTCAGCGATTCGAGTTCACCTTCGAGACTGCATGGAAGGTCATGTACCGGTGGCTGCGCGCGCGCGGTGTTGATCTGGACGAGGATGCGTTCAGCACGATTCCAGAAGCGTTCAAACGCCGGTTGGTCACGGACGAAAAAGCCTGGGGTGAGATGCGCAAGTTCCGCAACCAGACGTCCCACACTTACGACGAATCAAAGGCGATCGCGGTGGCGGCGTTCGCGCGCGCGGAAGCGGCCGCCCTGTTCGACGAACTGCTGCGCGTGCTGCGGGAACGCGCAGAGTGAGCGTACAGGCCACCACGGAAAGGCCGGGTGCCGACTGGCCATTCCAGTTGGAACCGTCGGCGTATGCCGAGTTGCGTGGACTGTTCGGCAAGACGGCCGGGCTGCGCCGCGTGTGGGTTTTCGGCTCGCGCGCACGGGGTGATGCGCGTGCGCGTTCGGATATCGACCTGGCGATCGAAGCGCCGACCTGGTCGGCCCGGCAGCTTGCCGAACTGGAAGATGCCATCAAGCAGTTGCCGATGGTCTATCCCGTAGACGCGGTGCTGTGGAGCGGTGCGCTGAAACCGGAATTCCGCACCCGCATCGAACGCGATCGCAAAGTGTTTTGGGAGCCGCATCTGCCACCGTCGGAGGTGGACGCTGTCGGGGGGATGCAACCGAAGCGGTTCCAGTCGCAAGTGTTGGCGCAAGTTGGCCGCTATCTGGATGAGTTGAACAGGCAGCAGGCGATCTCGCGCAAAAAGGTCGAGCAGTTGCGCGTGATGGACGAGATGGAAGAGGAAACGCGCAAGGCGGCGGATTTTCCGGCCCGTACGTGGGAAGCGCTGCGCAAGATGGACGCGCTGCCGCCGGCTTTCGCCGACCGCCCTTATTCCGGCCGCTTCGACGGCGCGGGCGCGGCGGTTCCGAACGTTTGCCTGAAGGTGCCTACCGGCGGCGGCAAGACGCTGCTGGCCGCGGCCAGCGTGGCGCGCGTTTTCAGCAGCCATTTCAAACGGCATGCCGGATTGGTGTTGTGGGTCGTGCCCAACGAGGCCATCTATCGGCAGACGCTCAAGGCGTTGTCCGATCGCGACCATCCCTATCGCCAGATCCTCAATGTGGCCGGCGCGGGGCGGGTGAAGGTGCTGGAAAAGACTTCGCCGCTGAACCGGCTGGACGTCGAATCCAATCTTTGCGTGATGCTGTTGATGCTGCAATCGGCGGCGCGGCGCAGCAAGGAGACGCTGCGCTTTTTCCGCGACCGTGGCAACGTGATCGGATTCCTGCCGCGCGAGGACGATATCGAAGCGCACTGGCGGTTGCTCGAGCAGGTGCCGAACCTGGATGTGTATGCGCCGTGGGGTTCGAGCGCCGAAGCCGACCAGCTTGCCGCGCGACGGCAGAAGGGCTCAATCATCAAAAGCTCGCTCGGCAACATCATGCGCCTGCTGCGGCCGATGGTGGTGATCGACGAAGGCCAGCACGCTTACACCGAAAACGCGTTGCGCACGCTGGACGGCTTCAACCCCGGGTTCCTGCTGGAGCTGTCGGCGACGCCGCGTGTGGCGTCGGAGAAAACGCCGGGCTCCAACATTCTGGCGGACGTGCGCGGCGTGGACCTCGACGAAGCGGAGATGATCAAACTGCCGATCCACGTCGAAGTGCACCGCTGGGCGGATTGGCAAAGCTGCCTTGGCACGTCGGTGGCCCGGCTGGACGCGTTGCAGGGCGAGGCCGATATGCTGCGCGGCGAAACCCTGCGGTACATCCGGCCGATCCTGCTGGTGCAGGTGGAGCGCACCGGTGCGGACTTGCGCGATGCCGGGTTCATCCATGCGGAAGATGCCAGGACGCATCTGCTGCAACTGGGTTTCAGCGAGCGCGAAATTGCCGTCAAGACGTCCGAACGCAACGATCTTGCCGCGCCGGAAAACCTCGACTTGCTGTCGCCGCACTGTCCGGTGCGCGCGATCATCACCAAACAGGCGCTGCAGGAGGGTTGGGATTGCCCGTTCGCGTATGTGTTGTGCGCGCTGGCCGCAGGCCGCGATCCCGCTGCGATGACACAACTGGTCGGTCGCATCCTGCGCATGCCGCAAGTCGCCAAAACCGGCCGCGCCGATCTGGATGCCTGTTACGTGTTCTGCCACGACGCGGGCACGGCGCAGGTGGTCAAGGGCATCAAGCGTTCGCTGGAAAGCGAAGGCATGGGCGATCTTGCGATCCGCGTGCATGGCGACGCGGACGATCCGGAAGCGCCGAAGCCGTTGGCGCTGAAGCGTCGGCCGGCTTTCGCGTCGCTGCGGATTTTCGTGCCGCGCGTGACGTGGCAGGAGACGGGTGGCGCGCGACGCGAGCTGGTGTACGACAGTGACATTCTGGCGCGCGTGCCATGGGATCGGTTCGATGCCGCGAAATTGGCACGCGGCTGGGCGCCCGACAGTTCCGCGACGATCGGGCAGCGCTTCACCTACGATCTTGCAGGCGCGCATGCGGAACCCGCCGTGAGGCCGCGGGCGTTGCGACTCGACCGCGTGCGTCTGGTGCGCGCGCTGCTGGATCTTGCGCCGAATGCCTGGCACGTCTGGCGCTGGGTGGAGGTGGCGTGTGAACGCTTGTGCGAGGCCGGGCACGAGGAGGCGACGCTGGCACGCTCCAGCGATTCACTGGCCGAGCGGTTGCGCGTGGACATCGAAGCGGAACGGGATCGGCTGGCGCAGTCGGTGTTCGACGAAGGTGTGGCGGAAGGTCGAATCGAATTCCGGTTGCGTGCGGACGCAACCGATTACGAGTTGCCGCGGGAATTCACGCTGTTGCTGACGGAGAAGGCGCAACCGTTGTTGCGCGATGACGGCATCCATCCGGTGCGCAAAAGTCTGCTCGAACCGGCGTTGCGCACGCCGGACATGAATGATTTCGAGGCGCAATTCGCGGCCTACCTTGACGAACGCGGCGCGCTGAGCTGGTGGCATCGCAATGTCGCCAAGACCCAATACGGATTGCAGGGTTGGAAACGGTATCGCGTGTATCCGGATTTTGTTTTCGGTGTGCTGACGCAAAACGGCGCGTCGCGCACCGTGGTCATGGAAACCAAGGGCATGCATCTGGCCGGCTCGCTGGATACGCAATACAAGCAGCAACTGCTGCAACGGCTGACCGACGCATTTGCGGATGAACGCGCCCACAAGACCGGGCAACTCATCCTCGCCACGCAACGCGGCGAGGTGGTGTGCGACATGGTATTTGACGAGGCTTGGCGCGGCGCGCTGGAGCGCCGGCATTTCTCCGGGCTTGATTGAGAGCGTCGAATCTCAGTACGTTCGAACGCGTCAGACCAATCAAAGGCTCGTCATTCCGGTGCTGCCCGCGCTGTTTGCGGGCAGCACTGACTGTGTTTGAGGAGCCGTAGGGCGAAACCCGCGAAGCGGTTTCCGCCGGATTCGACCTTGGCGGAAGCGGCTGCGCCGATTCCGCCCTACCATCTTGAGAGCCAACCAACCTGCGCACCGGTAGACGTCCGAAAAGGAACATGAATTCGCCTTTGCAATCAACCGGTTGATTTTTGTTTCTCGAGGTCGTCGAATCTCAGTAAATTCGAACGTGTCAGACCAATCGAAGGCGACGCCAAGCAGGTCGCTGGATAGCGTTTGCCTGCGGTTCCGGATCAATCTCCCGGGTGGTAGCTGCGCTCGGTGTGCCCCTTGAGCTGATCCGGCCAGAAGTACACCGTGCGCAGGTCGCCGGTGGCCCATCGGTGTTCCTGGTCGGTGAAGTGGGGGGAATCGGGATGACCGCTCTGGCCGC
>JBOHYT010000097.1:0-14772 GCA_050738055.1 Rhodanobacteraceae bacterium | reverse complement strand
GTTTCACGCAACGACACGACCTTGGCGAGGTCCGCGCCGTCCAGTCCTGGAAACGCCCGCGCCTTTGCGATTGCGTCGTCGGCATCGATCGTGTCACCCGCCACGATGCAGCCATGCTGCGCGCCCTTGTCGCGCAGGATGCGGGTAAGCTTGCGCGTGTCGATGCCGGCAATCGCGACGATACCGTGGCGTAGCAGGTATTCCGGCAAGGATTCCGTGCTGCGCCAATTGGATGCGCACCGCGGCACGTCGCGCACGATCAGGCCCGCCGCCTGCACCTTGTCGGACTCCTCATCCACCGCATTGCAGCCGGTATTGCCTACGTGGGGGACGGTCAGGGTGACGATCTGTTGGGCGTACGACGGGTCGGTCAGGATTTCCTGGTAACCGGTCATCGAGGTGTTGAAGACCACCTCGCCTGCCGTTGCGCCCGCCGCTCCGATGGCCTCGCCGTGAAACAGGGTTCCATCGGCGAGGGCAAGCAGGGCTGGGCTGGGCATGTCGGAATCCGGGTGCAAGTTGACCCGCAAGCCTCGCGATTGCGGGCTCGAGGATCAGGGGTCTCAGGCAAGACGCAATGCTAGCAGAAACCCCTTTCCGGTTCAGCCGCGCCACGACGCCGCGGATACAATGCGCGCATCCCGAGGACAAGCGCATGACCGCTGCCACCCTGCTCGACCCTGCCCGCCTGGACCGGCCGGATACGCTGATGCGGCACGAGCCGTTTTCGTTCCTGATTGCGCATGGACAGCTTCCCGAATCGTCGCGTCCCGAACTCGATCGCGACTTTCCGAAGTACACCGGCGCGGGATTTTTCCCCTACGACGAGAAGGAATGCGGCGAGTCGATCCACCGACTCGTCAAGGCGATCACCTCGCCGGAATTCGCGAGCGCGGTCGGCGCCAAGCTCGGCATCGACGATCTCGGCCAATACCCGACGCTGGTGACGATCTGTCGCCACCTCAACAAGCGCCACGGCACCATCCACACCGACAGTAAATCCAAGGTCGCGACGGCGTTGCTTTACCTCAATCCGAGCTGGCACGACACCAGCGACGGATGCCTGCGGCTTCTCTCGACGATCGAGGACATCGATGCCACCGTCGCGCCGGAAGTCAAACCGCTGTACGGCGAATTCGTGATCTTCAAGCGTGCCGACAATTCCTTCCACGGCCATCTTCCGTATGAAGGCGAGCGCCGCGTGATCCAGGTCGCGTGGCTGACCAGCGAGGAAGAGAAACTGCGCAAGACCCAGCGTGGAACCGCGACCCGCTTCTTCAAGAAACTCGCCGGTGGGCTGGACCGCAAATTCGGCGCAAGACGCGACCGCAACGCCGCGCATCGGGATTGATCGGCAGCCTACATCCGATTTCGGCAAAGAGCGAACCCGGTCCGCAAATAAACGCAAAGAACGCAAATAAAAACTTTGTTCTATTCGCGTTGATTGGCGTTCATTTGCGGACTAACGCTTTTCCTTCGCGCCAGTAGAGAGCATGTCGTCCAGCGAATAAGCACCGGGTGACTGACGTACGATCCACACCGCCGTCGCCAATGCGCCGCGCGCGAAGATGGCATTGTCGAAGGCGCGATGGGTCAGTTCGATACGCTCATCGTGGCCAACGAGCAGGGCCGTATGCTCGCCCACGATGTTTCCGGCACGAAGCGATGCAAAACCGATGGTCCCGGCCTCGCGCGCGCCGGGGTGGCCGTGACGACCGAGCACAGCGACCCGCTCGAAATCCTGGCCGCGCGCATCGGCTGCCGTGCGCCCGAGAGCCAGCGCGGTGCCGGAGGGCGCATCGACCTTGCGGGCGTGGTGGGCTTCGAGGATTTCCAGGTCCCATCCCGGCAACGCGCTCACGGCTTCGCGCAACAGGCGAGCGAGCACAGCAATGCCCAGACTGAAATTTGCGGCATGCAGCACCGGGATCACGCGAGCCGCCGCGCCCATCGCGCTGCACTGCCTTTCGCCCAAGCCGGTCGTGCCGCTCACGAATGCCACATGATGTGCCACACAATGTTCGAGCGCGGCATCGAAACCCGCCGACGTGCTGAAGTCGACCACCACGTCCAGCTCCGGCGCATCTCGCCAATCGGCGTCGTGCATGATTTTCGCCACCAAGGCAAAACGCGCATCGTCGATCAGCAGTTCCTGCAACGCACGACCCATGCGGCCCTTGGCGCCGGTGATTCCTAGACGGACGGAAGTGGACATGGTGCGGCCTGGCAGGAATGGGTAACGAGCTTACAGGCTCGTCAACCGAGCGCAAACACGCATGTACGCGTAGGGCGGGTCTCGACCCGCCTGCGTCATCGAGCGTTCGCGTGGTTGCGGCGCATGCTCCACAACGGCGGGTCAAGACCCGCCCTACGTCCTGCATCATGGAGCGGTTGCCTGGTTGCGCGGCATGCTCCGCAACGGCGGGGCAAGACCCGCCCTGCGTCGTGCATCACCGGGAGGTTGCCCTGGTTGTGCGGCATGCCCCGCAACGGCGGATCAAAACCGACGGCGGGTCAAGCCCCGCCCTACGTCGCCGAGCGGATGACTTGCAAAGACCGGAACAACGAACCGCACCGGACCGGGCCTTTACGGGTCCCCGGTCCCAGGTCCCAGGTCCCCGGTCCCGACTCACCCCGTCATCTTCGACCAGAACTGCTTGACGTTGTCGACGAAGCCGCTGGAACGCGGTGAATGTTTTTTGGCTTCCTCGGCATCGGCGAACGTGGCGTCGAATTGGTCGAGCAATTCGCGCTGGCGCCTGTCGAGCCGCACGGGAGTTTCCACCACCACGGTGCAGAACAGGTCGCCGGTATGCCGACTGCGCACCGATTTCACGCCCTGCCCGCGCAGCCGGAACTCCTGCCCGGTTTGGGTTTCGGGCGGCACGCTGATGCTGGTCGCGCCACCCAGGATCGGCACCTCGATGGCCGCGCCGAGCGCGGCCTGCGCAAAGCGGATCGGAACTTCGCAACGCAGGTTGTCGCCTTCGCGCTTGAAGATCGCGTGTTCGCGCACATGAATTTCGACGTACAGGTCGCCCGGGGTGATGCCGGAAGGGCCGGCCTCGCCCTGCCCGGTCAGCCGGATGCGGTCGCCGTCGTCGACCCCCGCAGGCACCTTCACCGACAGGCTGCGTTCGTCTTCCAGGCGGCCTTCGCCGTGGCAGTGTCGGCACGGTGTCTCTATAGTACGGCCCGCGCCGCCGCAATGCGGGCAAGTCTGCTGGATCGAGAAGATGCCGTTCTGCATCCGCACGCGGCCGTGGCCGCGACAGGTCGCACAAGTGGAAAGCTTGCCGTCTTCCGAACCGGTGCCGTTGCAATGCTGGCAGTTGACCATCGTCGGCACGCGGATCTGTCTTTCGATGCCGGCGACGGCTTCCTCGAGATCGAGTTCCAGCACGAAGCGCAGGTCCGATCCGCGCGCGCCACGCCGCCCGCCGCCGAAAATGTCGGAAAAGATGTCGCCGAAGATGTCGCCGACGTCGCCGAGCGGAGCACCGCCGCGTCGTCGACCGGCGCCGTTCTCGAATGCGGCATGGCCGTACTGGTCGTACATCGCGCGGCGCTCGGGATCGCCCAGGATCTCCCACGCCTCCTTGGCTTCCTTGAAGCGTTCCTGTGCCTGGGGATCGTCGGGGCAACGGTCCGGATGGTTCTTCATCGCCAACCGGCGGAACGCCTTTTTCAAGTCATCACCGTTCGCGCTGCGCGCGACGCCGAGGGTTTCGTAGTAGCAACGTTTCATGCGCGCAGTCTTGCTTCGAGGCGGCGGTCGGGAATGAACCACAGGGCCGCGATGACGCCGTAGATCACGCACGACAACATGGGTTCAAAAAACGCCAACGCAATGCCGGCGAGGTAGCCGGGCGGCGAGACGATGGCATCAGAATGTATTCCGGGTTCCATCGCCGATGAAACTTGCGATGGCCCCGGAATGACGACGTTGAAGTTTCGTCCATGTTGAGCCGCGCGCCGGGCACGGCACGTCAAGGCGCAAGGGAAGCTACGCCCTGGGGCACACCATACGCCGTGACCGGAGGATAGCTGACGCACTCGTGACCCGGCCGATGGCACTGGTACGTGATGCTGAGCCGGTGCCACCTGTTGATCGTGAACACGATGATGTCGCCGGGTCTGAACCACCTGGGCGGATGAAACTCGTCACGATTCAAGTACGCCTGCTTATATGAACCCTCTGGAATTTTCCATCCGGGTGGAACGCTTTGGCGATGCCCACTGGGAATTCTCCAACTGGATGGCGGACCCCAAGCCACATGGATCATCCTTGGCACTTGCGACACGGCCTTGCACTTCACGGGCGAGTCCGCCGAAATTTCACCAAAACAGGCGGGCGTGCCTTCGAAGTGCAGAGCCATGTATTGTCCTTGCGCCAACTTGGACGTCATCGCGATCCCGTAATTGCTTGGCCGCGCCGCGACACTCGCGCAGCCCGCCAAGGCAACGCAACCAACGATCATGAGTAACTGCTTCATGACACGTTCCTCTTCGAACCGTCCGCGTGGAACGGAGCGAACCACGGCGCCACTCGAACGCGGGCAGGAGGTCAAACGGCGTCACGTGGAAGAGTAGCACCTGTTCCTTGATACCGTCCGTGTTGAGCGACGCGCTTTCCAGCGTCGCACGCTGTTCACCCTTCGACTCCGCTTCGCTACGCTCAGGGCGAACGGTAAACAACAGAGCTACCTCCCAACACCGTCCGTGTTGAGCGACGCGTTTCCCAGCGTCGATCGAACACGGACAGTTGATCCGGCAGCGATCTCTGCTGCCGGATAACACCTATTTGTCGTCCTTGCCTTTCACCTCGGTGAACTCGGCATCGACCACATCTTCCGGCGACGCGCTGCCACCGCCGGGCGCCTGCTGCTGCGATGCCCCCGGCTGCGGGCCACCCGGTTGGCCACCGCCGGCCTGTGCTGCCGCCAGCAGCGACTGTGACGCTTCCTCGAGCTTCGTGATCCGCGCTTCGATCGCTGCCTTGTCGTCGCCCTTCATCACCTTCTCGAGTTCCGACAGTGCCTCCTCGACCCGGCCGATCACGTCGCCACCGATCTTGCCGCCATGATCCTTGATGGCCTGCCGCGTGGCATGCACCAGTTGATCGGCCTTGTTGTGGACGACCACCAGTTCCTGAAACTTCTTGTCTTCCTCGCGGTGCGTTTCGGCGTCGGACACCATCTGCTTGATTTCCTCCTCCGACAACCCGGAACCGGCCTTGATCTCGATCCGCTGTTCCTTGCCGGTGTTCTTGTCCTTGGCGGTGACGTGCAGGATGCCGTTGGCGTCGATGTCGAAACTGACCTCGATCTGCGGCATGCCGCGCGGCGCCGCCTGGATGCCGGCGAGGTCGAACTTGGCCAGCGACTTGTTGAAGCGGGCCTGGTCGCGCTCACCCTGCAGCACGTGCACCGTGACCGCGCCCTGGTTGTCCTCGGCAGTCGAGAACGTCTGCGATGCCTTGGTCGGAATCGTGGTGTTCTTGTCGATCAGCTTGGTCATCACGCCACCGAGCGTCTCGATGCCGAGCGACAGCGGCGTGACGTCGAGCAGCAGCACGTCCTTGACCGAGCCTGACAACACGCCGCCCTGGATCGCCGCACCGACGGCGACGGCCTCGTCGGGGTTCACATCCTTGCGCGGTTCCTTGCCGAAGAAATCCTTGACCGCTTCCTGCACCTTGGGCATGCGGGTCTGGCCGCCGACCAGGATCACCTCGCCGATGTCGGACACGCGCAGGTTGGCGTCGTTGAGGGCCGTGCGGCACGGTTCGATGGTGCGCTTGATCAGATCCTCGACCAGCGCTTCGAGCTTGGCGCGGGTCAGTTTGATGTTGAGGTGTTTCGGACCGGAAGCGTCGGCCGTCACGTACGGCAGGTTCACTTCGGTCTGGTGCGTGGACGACAGCTCGATCTTGGCGCGTTCGGCGGCGTCCTTCAGGCGCTGCAGCGCGAGCGGATCGTTGCGCAGGTCCACGCCCTGGTCCTTCTTGAACTCGTCGACCAGGTAATCGATCACGCGCTTGTCGAAATCCTCGCCACCCAGGAACGTGTCGCCGTTGGTGGCCAGCACCTCGAACTGCTTCTCGCCATCGACCTCGGCGATCTCGATCAGCGACACGTCGAAGGTACCGCCACCCAGGTCATACACCGCGATCTTGCGATCGCCGCCCTGCTTCTCTTTGTCGAGGCCATACGCCAGCGCCGCCGCGGTCGGCTCGTTGATGATGCGCTTGACTTCGAGACCGGCAATCTTGCCGGCGTCCTTGGTGGCCTGGCGCTGCGAGTCGTTGAAGTACGCGGGCACCGTGATCACGGCGTCGGTGATCGTTTCGCCGAGGAAATCCTCGGCGGTCTTCTTCATCTTCATCAGCACCTTGGCGGAGATTTCCGGCGGCGCCATCTGCTTGCCGTCGGAGGTCGCCAGCCACGCGTCGCCATTGGAGTGCGCCATGATCTTGTAGGGCACGATATCGAGGTCCTTCTGCACTTCGGCGTCGGTGAACTTGCGGCCGATCAGGCGCTTCACCGCGTAGAAGGTGTTCTTGGGGTTGGTCACCGCCTGGCGCTTTGCCGGCGCACCGACCAGCACTTCGCCGTCCTTCGCGAACGCGACGATCGATGGCGTGGTGCGATCGCCCTCGGAGTTCTCGATCACGCGCGTCTTCGCGCCTTCCATGACCGCGACGCACGAGTTGGTCGTCCCAAGGTCGATACCGATGATTTTGCTCATGTCTCAGCTCCTGGATGGTTGGCGGCGCGTGGCCGTCGAATCTTGAACACAAACTGGGGGTTGGCGCACACAACTCAAGGTGGGGGCGGCGGTAGGAGTGACGGAAGCCGCGATCCTGTTCGGGCCTTCCGGCCCTCCTACGGTTTCTTTGAAGGTAGGAGCGGCGGAAGCCGCGATTCCCGTCGGGCCTGCCGGCCTCCTTTGGTTCTGGCCTTCCGGCCCTCCTACCCGGCCCTCCTACGGTTCTTTTGCCACCGTAACCAGCGCCGGCCGCAACAGGCGCCCGTTCAACACATAGCCCTTCTGCATCACCGCGACCACCGTGCCCGGCGCCTTGTCCGGGACATCGACCATGCTGACCGCGTGGTGGCGCTCCGGATCGAGCGGTTCGCCGACGGGATCGACCTGTTCGAGCCCGTTGCTTTCGGCAATTTTCAGCAGCGACTTCAACGTCAGGCCGAGCCCCTCGCGCATCGAATCGACATCGGCGGTCTGCACGGCCAGCCCGCTTTCGAGGCCGTCGTACACCGGCAGCAACTCGCGCAACAACTTCTCATTGGCGAACTTCAGGCTCTGCTCCAGGTCGCGCTGCAGGCGCTTGCGCTGGTTTTCCAGGTCCGCGCGTTCGCGCAACAGCGTTTCGCGCATGCCCGCGATGCTGGTTTCGGCTTCGGCCAATTGCCGGCTCAGCGTCTCCAGCTCATCGGCCGCATGCGCATCGGCCGGGGCGTTCGATGGTTCGCTCTGCGGCGGAGGCGATCCGGGCGCTTCCTTCGGGTCGGTCATGCTGATTCCTCGCAACGTGGTCCCGTACATCAGAAGGACCGAACGGTCAAAAAAAACAAGAGTCGAAGCCATTTCCCTGGCCGAAAACCCACGCTCATCCTGGACAGGAACGCAACCTCTCGCGATCCCATGCAGCGCAGGCGCAACAGACAAATTTATGTGGCCGCGGCACCGCGATTCAAGGCGTCGGTCAACAGGTGTGCCGCAGCCTGCACCACCGGAATCACCGAATGGTAGGCCATCCGGGTGGGGCCAATCACGCCGATCGCGCCCAGCACGTGGCCTTCTCCGCCGTACGGCGCGCTGACCAGGCTGTAGCCCTTGAGCGGCTCGAAACCCGATTCCTCGCCGATGAACAACCGCACGCCGGGCGAGCGTGCGCAGCCTTCCAGCAGCGCCAGCAGTTCGCGTTTGCGCTGGAAGGCATCGAACAATTCACGCAGGCGATCGATCTGCGTGCCCTCTTCGCCCGACATCAGGTTGGTCTGGCCGCTGACCAGCATGTCCGCCTTCGGTTCGGCGCCGAAGGTTTCAGCGGCTACCTCGACGGCGGTGTCGAGCAGCCGGTTCAATTCGCTGCTCGCGGCACGCAGGTCGGCCAGCACCCGTACGCGGATCTCATCCAGGTGCTGCCCGGCATAGTGCGCATTCAGGTAATTGGACGCATGGATCAACTGGCGGCTTTCGAAACGCTGGCGGAGATTGAGCACCCGGTTCTGGACCTGTCCGTCGGCGAACACCAGGATCGCCAGCACCCGTCGCGTGTCGATGGACACGAACTCGATTTGCTTCAATGGCGCATCCACCGCACCGGGAACCGTCACCAAGCCGACGAAGCGGGTCATCGCGGACAACAGCGTCGAGGCACTGCCGAGCAGCTCGCGCGACGTGACCGAGTCGCGCGGAAGCTCCCTTTGCATCTGCATCACCGCACCGCGCGGCAGCGGCTTCAATTCCAGCAGGCTGTCGACGAACACCCGAAGCCCGCGCGCGGTCGGCACGCGTCCGGCGGACGTGTGCGGCGAGGCAATCAGGCCGAGTTCCTCGAGGTCGGACATGATGTTGCGGACCGTCGCCGGACTGACATCCAGCCCCGCCGACCGCGACAGCGTTCGCGAGCCGACCGGCTGGCCTTCCTCCAGATACTGCGCGATCAGGGTGCGCAGCAACTGGCGGGCGCGTGGATCGAGCGACGGGTCGGGTGGTGCGGGCATATGCCATCAATACGGGTTGGGGACCCGGAATGCAATAGGAGGCGGGAATTGGGAGGCGGGAAACGGGAGACGGGAGACGGGAAACGGGAGACGGGAGACGGGATTTTGCAGATACGAGAAGCAGTACACAGGCGCAAGCCCGGGGTGGCTGGCTACAATCCACCCACTCCCGATTCACGCCGGCCCATGCTCACCCACCTGTCCGTCCGCAACTTCGCCGTGGTCGAAGCCGCCGAACTCGAGCTCGGGCCGGCCCTCACGGTCGTGACCGGCGAAACCGGCGCCGGCAAATCGCTGCTGGTCGACGCCTTGCTGCTGTTGTCCGGCACCCGCGCCGATACCGGCATGGTGCGCGCGGGCTGCGAGCGCGCGGAACTTGCCGCCGAGTTCGAACTTTCGCCGCACCCGGTCGCACGAGCGTGGTTGGCCGCTCAGGCGCTCGACGACGAAGACGGTGCTTGCCGGCTGCGCCGTGTCATCGCCGCAGAGGGCGGCTCGCGCGCGTGGATCAATGGCCGCACGGTATCGCTTGCGCAGTTGTCGGAGCTCGCCGCGCTGCTGGTCGAAATCCACGGGCAACACGAACACCAGGCGTTGCTCGAACGCGGGCAACAGCTCGCGATGCTCGACGCTTTCGGAGGCGACGAATCCACGCTCGCCAAGACACGCGAGCTGGCGCAGCGCTTCCGTGCGGTCGTTGCGCGCGAGCGCGAACTGTCCGGCGGCGACGATCGCGGCGCCCGCATCGCATTGCTGGGCCACGAGGTCGCCGAACTGGAGCAGTGGGCACTGGCGCCCGATGCGCTGGTCGAACTCGAAGCCCGGCACAAGCGGCTCGCCAACGCGGGCAAACTGGCCGAGGGCGCATCCGGACTGGCCGAGCTGCTGGATGGCGACAGCGAGCTCGCGGCGACCCGCGTGATCGGCCGTGCCCAAACGGAACTGGAAAAGCTGGCCGAACTCGACCCCTCTCTGCGCGCCTCGGTGGAATTGCTGGGCAGCGCCGGAATCCAGGCAGGCGAAGCGGCGGATGCCTTGTCGCGCTACGCACAGGATTTAGAGCTCGATCCCGAACGCTACGCGGAGGCTGACGCGCACCTCACCGCGCTGCACGACCTGTCGCGCCGCCACCATACGCCGGTCGCGGAATTGCACGCGCACGCGGCGGCGTTGCGCGATGAATTGCAGTCGCTGGAAAACGCCGGCGAGGCGCTTGGCCGGCTTGCCGCCGAGCGCAAGCAATGCTTCGCCGACTACGGGGCTGCCGCCGGCGCGTTGTCGAAGCAGCGCGCAACGGCCGCGAAGAAGCTCGGCAAGGCAGTCACGTCATTGATGGGCGAACTCGGCATGGCAGGCGGCTCGCTCGCCGTGGACCTGCAGCCACAATTCTCCGGCGAACCCGATCCGCAGGGTCGCGAGCGCTGCGAGTTCACGGTCAGCGCCAACCCCGGGATGCCGCTTCGGCCGTTGCGCAAAGTCGCCTCGGGCGGCGAGTTGTCGCGGATTGGCCTCGCGATCGAAGTGGCGGCGCTGGGTGGCGACGCCGTTGGCACGATGGTCTTCGATGAAGTCGATGCCGGGATCGGTGGCGCGATCGCCGAAGTCGTCGGCGCGAAACTTCGCGCACTGGGTTCGCGCTGCCAGGTGCTGTGCGTCACCCACCTGCCGCAGGTCGCGGCCCAGGGCCATGCGCATTTGAGCGTCAGCAAGGCGATCGAGGGCGAGACGACCCGCACCCACATCCAGACGCTCGACGCGTCGGGCCGCAAGGAAGAACTCGCGCGGATGCTCGGGGGCGTCGAGATCGACCGCGAAGCGCGCGCGCACGCAAAGCGGATGCTGGAGAAAGCCCAGACGACCTGAGGCACAAACAACCAGGAACACCATCCCCTCCCCTTCAAGGGGAGGGACAGGGTGGGGATGGGGTTGCCGTCAAGAACTGAACACCATCCCCATCTTAACCTTCCCCTTGAAGGGGAAGGAGCAAAGCTCGTATCCGCAACTGCCGCACCAAGCGAATCTATTTCTTCTTCTTCGCCCGCACGTACAGCACGAGACTGTGATCCGCGATCTCGTAACCGTGCTTCGCGGCGATCTCGCGCTGCAGCTCCTCGATTTTCTCGTTGACGAACTCGATGACCCGGCCGGTCTCGACGTCGATCATGTGGTCGTGGTGCTGGCCGCGGTCCAGCTCGTATACCGCCTGGCCGCCCTCGAAGTTGTGTTTGATCGCCAAGCCCGCCGCCTCGAACTGGGTGAGCACGCGGTACACCGTGGCAAGCCCGATGTCCTCGGAGCCTTCCAGCAGGGCCTTGTAGATGTTCTCGGCAGTCAGGTGATCGTGGCTGTGCTCGAGAATTTCCAGCACGCGGATCCGCGGATGGGTCACCTTCAACCCGGCGTTGCGCAGTTCCTGGGATTCCATAGGCTGAACTCCTGCGCGACGGCGGTGTCTTTGATCCGGACCAGAACTTTGGCTAGTGTATCATTCGCGGTCCGGAACCAGGCTGACCAAGATGCGCAAAACGATCCCGATCCTCCTGCTTGCCACCGCCTCCCTGTTCACGCTCGGCGGCTGCGGCATCATCTACAAGCCCGACGTCCAGCAGGGCAACCTGCTGATCGGCAAGAACGTCAGCGAGTTGAAGCCCGGCCTCACCAAGCAGCAGGTGGTGGCGCTGCTCGGCACGCCGTCGGTGGTCAGCCCGTTCGACCAGAACCAGTGGAACTACGTGGCCACCCTGCAGCGCCGCGGCGGCACGATCAAGGAACGCACCCTGACGCTGTATTTCGACAATGACACGCTGGTGCGCACCGATGGCGATTTCATGAAGGAAACCCCGCAGGAGTTGCTGGGCGAAAGCCACAAATACGGCCCGCTGTATCCGAGCAACCTGACCAAGGAACAGCAGAAGGAACTGGAGAAGAAGCAGAAACAGGGCGGCGGCTGAAGCAAAAGGAGCATGACCGTCCGCGAATGAACGCAAATAAACGCCAATCGATCATTCGATCATCCTTGCCGTTTTGGGGAACCCGCTTGTCATCCCGATGAAAGCCGGGATGACGAGCAAGATGCGGCCTGCCCGAACCTCAAGGCGGCAACGCGCTGATTCGCGTTCATTTGCGTTCATTCGCGGACCGGTTGCTTTGGACTCGCTTCCGCCGTGCTTCCTTGGGGTCGATCCTGAGCGGTCGGTAGATTTCCACCCGGTCGCCATCGCGCAAGCGTGTATCGAACCTCGCCTTGCGCGAAAAGATGCCGATGCGATCGGCGCGAATTTCGACCTCGGGCCTGCGTTGCCGGATGCATGAGGCTTCGATCGCATCGGCGACCGTCGCGCCGGGCGGCAGTTCGAGTTCCACTTCGAACACGCGATCCGGTTCCGCGTACACCACCGACACCGCAAGGCGCGGCGGCTCAGGCATACGTGCGTTTCGCCTCGGCGCAAAAATCATCGACCATGCGGTCGGCGAGCTTGCGGAATCCGATGCCGAACGCGAGTCCGGTCAGCTTGTTGCTGACCTCGAAATCGAGATCCAGTGCGACCTTGCAACCCGTGGGCGTGATTGCGGTCGCAGGCCGCGCCGTCGCTCCATCTCCCACTTGCGGGGGAAGCGGACCCGCAGCGCCGGATGCGGGCGCCCCCAACGGCGTGAACGACCACACGCCGTGCAGCCAGTCGAACGGGCCGTCGACGAACTGCATCCGGATGCTGCCTGGTCGATCGAGCGTGTTGCGGGTGGAGAAGTGCTGGGTGACGCCGGCGAAACGCAGATCCAGGCGCGCCACCAGATGCGCGTCGTTGCGCTCGGTCACGCGGGTGCCCAGGCACCATGCAAAGCGCCTCGGGTAAGCTTCCACGTCATTGACGAGGTCGAACATCTGTTCGGGCGTGAAGCGAACCAGCGCCTGGCGATGGATCTGCACAAGGACTCCTTGGGGCGCGCGGCGCGGACCGCGCAAGCAAACATCCCGTTATTGTACCGAGCATGGCGAAGAAGAAAGACAAAGACGGCAAGGGCTCGTCCACCATCGCGCTGAACAAGCGTGCGCGCCACGAATACCACATCGACGAACGCTACGAGGCGGGCGTCGCGCTGGAAGGCTGGGAAGTGAAGAGTCTGCGCGCGGGGCGCATCAACCTGACCGAGGCCTACGCCCTGATCAAGGGTGGCGAACTGTTCCTGTTCGGCGCGTCCATCCCGCCGCTGCTGTCGGCTTCCTCGCACGTGATCGCCGACGAGCGCCGCACCCGCAAACTGTTGTTGCACCGCGCCGAGATCGACGAGCTGATCGGTGCGGTCGAACGCAAGGGCCTCACATTGATCCCGCTGGCGATGTACTGGAAACAGAACCGCGCCAAGGTCGAGATCGGCATCGCGCGCGGCAAGCAAGCGCACGACAAGCGCGCCACCGAAAAGGAACGCGAGTGGAACATCGAAAAGCAGCGCACGCTGCGCGCGCACAATCGGGCGGGTTGAGCAAAAAAGTTTCTGATTCGCGAGCAGGTTGGGCCTGCTTTCGCAGGTTGGGCGTAAGGTTTCGTAGGTTGGGTTGAGCGCTCTTTGCGAAACCCAACGGCCACCGCGCGCCGATGGAATTTCCTCGATGCGTGTCGTTGGGCTTCCCCGATGAAGCCGGGTCAGCCCAACCTGCAACGTAGTTCCGTAGGTTGGGTTGAGCGCTCTTTGCGAAACCCAACACCAGACGCGAGCAATGTTGGGGTTCGCAAAAAGCCGCTCACCCCAACCTACGGCGCTGATTTGCAACAAGGATTTGCGGGATCTACTTCTTGCAAGGTCGCCGGGATGGCGACAACAAGGTCAATACCCCGCCGGGACGTACTTGAATCGCTGCATCTGTTCGCGGTGGTCGTGCACAATGCGTTGCACCTGCTCGCGGCTCAACGCCTCGCGCCACTGGTTGGCGCGGCCCTTGAAGAAAAACCGCGTCTTTTCATCCACCGCTTCCACGAAGCCGTGTTTCTGTTCGAGTGATGACAAGGTCTGGAACGAGGTGTGTTTCACGGCCCGCTCGATCCGCGCCTTGTCCTGACCGAGCCCGATCAACTTCGCGGCTTTCGCGAAATGCTTCGCCGGTTTCTCCAGCAGATCCTCGTAACGCAGCACGATCACCTTGCCGGACGCGCGTTCGGCGGCGTCGGCCCAACTCCCCACGTGCGTGGACCACGAGCCGATGAAATGGCTGACGAACAGTTCGTCATTGATCGACGCTACGCGATCGTCACCCAGCCGCTCGATCGCCGCGTCCACGGTGAGGCCAAAATGGTGCGTCATGCTGACCGCGACGTCCAACGGGTTGCGCACTACGTAGATGGCACCAGCCGTCACCTGCCAGTTGATGACGGGATGTTCATCGAAGCTCCCGCAAAAATTGTGCGTCATCACCAGACGCGTGCCCTGCGCGCGTTGCGCGATCAGCGCCTGCACGTCGGACCGGAGAGCCGCGATTTCGCTGGCGGTCAATTCCGTATTGGGTCGCCCGGCCAGTTCGCTGAAACGGTCCGCGCGCGCTTCCGAATCCGTGTAGTCGCGGATTTCGTTCGGGCGCAGCGGGTCGGCACGATTGGCAACGAGGTTGGCCAGGAACGCCCGCAACCAGGTGTTGCCAGATTTCGGATAGGAAGCCAGCCAAACGATGTTGCCCATCGGTTCGGGAATCGGGAATCGGGAATCGACAGAGCCTATGACAACACACCCCTGTTCACCAACAAGACGTTGATTTCGAGCCGATGTGCCTCCACCATGAGCGTGCCGGGGGCGACCTGGCTTCGACGGGGGCAGTGAAGTAGCTTGGAGCATGCCGAGGGCGTCATCTTCCTCGTTAATCCGGTGGCAATAAACCTAGACGCGAACGATAACGTCTACGCTCTGGCCGCTTAAGGCCTAGCCCCGAACCCACTTGTGCCTGTGCTCGTGGATGTAGGGTCATTATCACGGGATCGCTGATCGCTGCCGCCTGTCGGCGCTCGGCCAAATAAAGCAGGCTGGTTCCGTGGTG
>JBOHYT010000096.1:0-22809 GCA_050738055.1 Rhodanobacteraceae bacterium | reverse complement strand
GCCGGTGCGCCACCGAGCATGCCGAGGAAGTTCGCGGGCGCATCCAGCCCGACGGCCGCGGCGCCCAGCCAGCACAGGCGACCCTCGCGCACGGGCGCACGACCTTCCGTGTCGAAACCCAGCCAGCGCGCGGACGGCGATGCGGCCTGTCCGGCGAGCCACGCAGCATCGCCACGGGTTTCGCCGCAGCGGTCGAGCGGCGTGCCGGTGAAGGTGTTGTGGCGCGTGCGCTCGGCCGAACTCACGAGATGTACTCGGCAAGACGGAGCGGCTGTTGTGGACAGTCAGGCCATGGATGGCCGTTCTGATGCGGTGCAGTCGCGACGGTCTGTTCGAGCAGGTTCGGCTGACGCGCGGCGATCATGGATGATCGCACCACGATGGCGAGTCAGGCCATGGATGGCCGTTCTGATGCGGTGCAGTCGCGATGGTCGGTTCGAGCACGTGGCGCTGATAACGCGGCGATCATGGATGATCGCACCATTATGCCGTGAACGAGCTCCCGCACCCGCACGTGGTCGTGGCGTTTGGGTTGTGGATCACGAACTGCGCGCCGGAGAGTTGCTCGACGTAGTCGACCTCGGCGCCTTCGAGGTACTGCATGCTCAACGGGTCGACCAGCAGCTCGACGCCGTCGCGGTCGAGCACGAAGTCGTCTTCGGCGCGGTCGGCGTCGAAGCTGAAGCCGTACTGGAACCCGGAGCAACCACCGCCCTCGATGAATACCCGCAGCTTGAGCGCAGGGTTGCCCTCTTCGCGGATCAGTTCGCGCACGCGTGTCAGCGCGGCGGCGGACACCTTGAGCGCGGGTTCGGGAAGGGTGGTGGAAGCGGAGGTTGGCATGAGTGGTAGGGCGTCAACAGGCATCTCCATCATGGAGGCGGCCCGCGCACCGATCAAGGTGTTCCCGCATCGGCGCCCGCGCGGTTGGCCGCCGCCTCTTTCCAGTCGAGCTTGCGGCTCAGCTCGCCCCCGCGTCGCGGGTGCAGGGTCACGGTGACGCGGTTTGGCACGAAGCCTTTGGGCAGCATGAACGAGCCACTCAATTGCTGGAAGAACTTGAACGCGAACGGAACCCCGTCCTTCGCGCCCGGCCCGGCCAGGTTGGACCAGCCGACGGTCGCCAGCTTGCCGCCCTGCACGCCTTCGACCTCGAGCGTCAGCGTGCCGTGCGCCGCGTCCGCATTCTCGGTGGTATTGACCAGCGTCACCACGAAATTCCAGGCACGGGTCCCGGCCACCGGCGCCAGCGCGATGCCGTGGACGCCGAGACCCGAACGATGGCTGTCGATGCCGATCAGCTTGGCATAAAACGCTTGTTGCTCCTTCAGCTTCTGCAGTTCCGCATCGCGACCCGCGAGAGAAGTTCGGAGCGCCGCGAGCGCAGTCGAATCGGTCTGTTGCTGCTGTTGCAATGCCTGCAGCCGGTCCTGCAATGCCGCGTTGCGCGCAGCGAGCTTGTGCGCCTGCGCCCGGGCGTCGCCGGAGCGGTGCAGCGCGGGTCCGGCGGTGAGGCCCAGCCCGAACGCCACCACGATCGCGAGGCCCCACAGGGATACGTGAATCCAGCGCCGCCGCGCGCGCGGCAAGGCGTGGAACTGGTCGAGCCAATGGTGGAAAATCGTCGAAGCCATCGATGCAGCGTGAAACGAATCCGCCGCTTATAGCGATCCAGCGCGCGGCGCGCAACCGGGCCAGGTTCCTTTCGGGTTGCCGAGGGTTCGCGGAACGTGCTTGAATCGCCTCATGATCGATGTGGACGGCTACCGACTCAACGTGGGGATCGTGCTGCTGAACCCGCACGGCCGGGTGTTCTGGGCGCGCAGGGTGCAACGCGACGGATGGCAATTCCCCCAGGGCGGCATGAACACCGACGAGACGCCGGACGAAGCGATGTACCGGGAACTCGCCGAGGAAACCGGCCTGCGCGGCGACCAGGTCGAGGTGTTGGGCGCGACCCACGGATGGCTGCGTTACCGGCTGCCGCCGCGCTACGTGCGCCGCGGGCAGCGGCCGACCTGCATCGGCCAGAAACAGGTGTGGTTCCTGCTCAGGATGCTGGACGCCGATTCGGCATTCCGGCTGGATGCGCACGCCACGCCCGAATTCGACGTTTGGCGCTGGGTGGACTTCTGGTACCCGGCCGAGCACGTGGTGGATTTCAAGCGCGAGGTGTATCGCCGCGCGTTGCGCTACTTCGCGCCGCTGGTCGAGGCGGCCTGCTCCATCGAGATCGGGAAGACGCCCGGTTCGGAGGGTGGGCGGCCCGCCGCTGCGTGAGTGTGGGAAGTGACCTGCTCAAACATACTTGACAATCATTCGCATTCGTATTCCAATGGCGTCCAACGAGAATTTGCCATGTACGTCTGCGTCTGCAAAGCCGTCTCCGACCAGGATATCCGCCGTGCCGTCGCGGACGGCGTGCGCTGCTTCGAGGATCTGCAGGCGCGCACGGGCTGTGCGACCTGTTGTGGCTGCTGCGAGCACGAAGCCCGCGAATTGATGGAGGCGGATCTCGAAGCCCTGCGGCGGGCCAAGGCGCTTCCGGTCGCGGCCTGAGAAATGGTGTTGGCGGTATAGTGTCGGGGTCGTTTCTCTCCAGGGAGCCCGCCATGCAAGGCGATGCCAAGGTGATCGAATTCCTCAATGGCGTGTTGTGCAACGAGCTGACCGCGATCAACCAGTACTTCGTGCATTACCGGATGTACGACAACTGGGGATACAAGGAACTCGCCGAGCACGAGCACGCCGAATCGATCGACGAGATGAAGCACGCCGATCGCCTGATCCAACGCATCCTGTTCCTGGAGGGGCTGCCCAACCTGCAGAAGCTCAACAAGCTGTTGGTGGGACAGAACCCGAAGGAGTGCATCGAGTGCGACCTGAAGCTCGAGCGCACCGCGCGTTCGGATCTGGGCGAGGCGATTGCCCATTGCGAATCGATCGGTGATTACGTCAGCCGCACGCTGTTCGCCGACATCATGGGTGCGGAAGAAGACCACATCGACTGGCTGGAAACGCAGCTTGGCTTGATCGGGCAGGTGGGCGTGGAGCGGTATCTCCAAACCCATATACGTTCCTGATGCGATCATCCGTTATTGCTGCTTTTCGAACGCCCGGTTTTGTGTGAGGCGTCACGCTCAGCGAAGATCAGAACGGTCATCCATGGCCTGACTTTTCACGACAGCCGCTTCGAGCGGGACGTCCGGGCGGAGACGCTCAAGACTCCAGTCAGGTGTAGGGCGGGTCTTGACCCGCCATTGAACATTTGCCCGTGCCGGCGGGCATAGCGCAGGCCGAGACCCAACGGCGGGTCGAGACCCGCCCTACGGTGGTAACGCTGCCGCAACGCCGCCGCTGCGTTCCGTGTTGGGGTTCGCGAAAAGCCGCTCACCCCAACCTACGCACTTCGTCCGCGCCAGCCCCGGAATGACGACAAGTTGTTACGCTTTCCCGGTCCCCGGTTCGCGTTCCCCGGTCCCCGGTTTTACAGTCTTTTGTACCGCTGCCGCAACGCCGCCGCGGCGTTGGCATAGAGTTTTTCCAGCGCCGCAACGCTGTCGGACGGGTTGACGAGCTTCCCGTTGCGCGCAGCCTCTTCCACCTGGCGGGCGCGGTTGGACAGCGGCATCGCGCCGAGGTTGGCGCTCGAGGATTTCAGCGAATGGGCGAGTTTGCCGACTTCCGCGGCGTCGCCGCGATCCGCGGCTTTGCGCAGGTTCTGCATTCTGGCATCGCCGTCGCGCAGGTAGGCATCCACCAGCGTGGCCAGTTCGTCGCCCATGATGTCTTCGAGGTCGACCAGGGTCGCAGTGTCCAGGGTGTCGGGTGGCAATGGCGTCTGCATGGCGCGCACGGGATCCTTCGATGGGGTCGCGGTGGAGGCGACGATTTTGCCGCCGATCCCCGACGCGGCAGCCCCGGAGGCATGCTGCAACCAGCGGGCCAGGGTTTGTTCCAGCAACTGGCGATCCAGCGGCTTGGAGAGGTAATCGTCCATCCCGGCCTGCAGACAGCGCTCGCGGTCGCCGGACATCGCATGCGCGGTCATCGCGATGACCGGGGTGCGTGGCTTGCCCTGCGCGGCTTCGATTTCGCGCAGCCGTCGGGTCGCACTGTAGCCGTCCAGCACCGGCATCTGGCAATCCATCAGCACCATCGCGTACGGGTGACCATGCAACCGGTCGAGTGCGATTTCGCCGTTGTCGGCGACGTCCACGGTGAGCCCCAGCCGCTCCAGCAATTTGCGCGCGACCTTCTGGTTGACCGGGTGGTCCTCGACCAATAGCACGTTGCCGGCGAGCGACTGGTCGCCGTGGATGGCGGCCGCCGGCAGCGCCGGGATGCTCAGCACCGGTTGGGCGCGCGCCTGCGGCACCAGCCCGAATGCGCTGCGCACGCCTTGGCGCACCGCGGCGTCGTCGGCACGCGCAGGCCCGAGCACCACCCTGGGATCCGGCGCGCTGTCGAGCCCGAGCGCCAGCAGCCGCAGGGTATCCAGTTGACGATCGGCGACAACGCTGCGCAGCAGCTTGACGGCATCGCCGGTGGCGCTCTCTGCGTCGAGGATCAGGAGGTCGAAGCTGAAGGCCCTGCCGAGCGGCGCGGTCTGCCGAACACGGTTCAACGCACCAGCGGTGTCCGCGACCTGCGCGGCGTCGAGTTCCAGCGTGACCAGCACCGGTAGGATTTGTTGCGCGCGCTGCGGACTGGCGACCAGCAGCACCCGGGCGCCTGCGAGGTTCTTGTGGGGTCCGGCGATGTCGCCGGGGGCCTTTTCGAACGGGATCGTGAACCAGAACACCGAACCGCGCCCGGGTTCCGAGCGCACGCCGATCCGGCCGCCCATCAGATCCACCAGCTTCTTGCAGATGGTGAGGCCGAGCCCGGTGCCGCCGTAGCGCCGCGTCACCGAAGCATCCGCCTGCGTGAACGGCTGGAACAGGCGCGCCGCGGCGTCGGCGGCCAGGCCGATGCCGGTGTCACGCACCGCGAACAGCAACTCGTGCTGGGTCGCGGTCTCGTTGCGCCGGCTGACCCGCACCGACACGCCACCGCGCTGGGTGAACTTGATGGCGTTGCTCATGAGGTTGGTGAGGATCTGGCGGATCCGCATCGGATCGCCGCGCACCACCGGCCGCACATCGGCGTCGACCACCGCGCGCATCGCGAGGCCCTTGGCCTCGGCCGGCTTCTCGAGCAGGCGCTTGACGCTGTCGACCAGATCACGGATGTTGATGCTCACCGATTCCAGGGTGAGCTTGCCGGCTTCGGCCTTGGAGTAGTCGAGGATGTCGTCGACGATCCGCAGCAGCTCCTGGGCCGACCCATTGGCGGTCACCAGGTATTCGCGCTGGCTCGGCGAAAGCTCGGTGCCGAGCACGATGTCGAGCAGCGGCAGGATGCCGTTCAGCGGTGTGCGGATTTCGTGGCTCATGCTGGCCAGGAATTCGCTCTTGGCGAGCATCGCGGCTTCCGCGGACACCTTGGCCGCGAGCAGTTCGCGTTGCACGCCGCGCAGTGAACTCAATTCGGCTTGTGCCGAGGCGAGCCGGGTACGCATCGCCACATCCACCGGGTCCTGCACCGGGGCCACCGGACCTGCGCGCGACCGGTCGGATTGCGGCGCCCGGGCGAGCCACATCAGGACCAGCGCGGCCAGCAGCAATGCCCAGAACGCGATGACCTGCGGAAACGCCAGCCACAGCGTGCCCACCACGCCGGCAGCGAGCAGCGCCACGCTGCCCGTCACGCGCGACCACGAGACCGATGTTCCGCTGTCGGGGCTCGTCACGTTCATGGTCCCCCACCGGGAAAGGCTTGTGCCAGATCGGCGACCGGCGGCTGGAAGTAATTGCCCTGCAGCAGGTCGACGTCGGCAGCGCGCAACTGCTCCGCGCGCGCCACGGTGTCGATGCGCGGGGCGATGACACGCACGTGGTGCACGTGGGCGGCGCGCACGATCGCGTCGAGATCGGCGTCGTCGAGACCGGGCGCAAGCTTGATGTAGTCGAGCGGCGCGTGCCCGAACAGGCTTGCAGCGGCAGCCTCGGTGTCGATCCCGGCCAGCGAAAGGCGCGTCCCGGCCCGCTTGAGTTCGCATGCAAGCTCGGCCCACTCGCGCGCATTCGCATGGACTTCCTCGCAGCCGAACTCGAGCACCAGCACCTCTGCGCCGACCGCTGCCGTTGCCAGGCTCGTCGCCAGTCGGCCGCGTCGTTCGGGGTCATTCCAGCCCTGCAGCGACTGGCTGGCGAACAGCCGCACCGGCTCGCCCTCCTGCCGGCGCTGCGCGAGAATCCGGATGCAGCGCTCCACCACCCAGGCGTCGACCGCGCCGATCGATCCCGCGCGGATGGCGGCGGGAACCAGTTCCGCCGCCGGAAACTCGCGATCGCCGTGTCGCAGCCGCAGCAGCGCCTGGTAGTGCGGGCCCGCCGCGCCGCGGATCGGGATCACCGGCTGAAAAGCGAGGTCGAACGAGCCATTGGCGAGCGCCGAGTCGATGCACTGCGCGATCGCATCCGCGCCGGGCCCGAGCGACGCGTGGGCCGCGATGCCGTCCGGCTGCGCGCGCGCCGCGCGCAGCGTCTGCTCCACCGCCGCGAGCGCGACCGCGGGTTCGCGGGTGGCCGCGTCGAAGCCACAGGCGGCAAAGGCGAGGCGCACCGCCGAGGCCTGGGCACCGAAGCGCTGGTCGTGGACGGTGGCCGCGAGTTCGGTGGCCATCGCGAACAAATCCTGCTCGTTGCGGGTGGGCGCGAACACCAGGAAGCCGGTCTCGCCATGCCGGGCGGTCATGGTGCCGGCGCGCGCATTGCGCACGATGAACTCGCCGACCTGGGTGAGCAGCTGGTCGAAGGCGACCAGCCCGATGCGGCCGCGCAGCGTGGCGGCGCCCTGCACCTCGATCGCCAGCAGTCCGCCGGGGACGACGTGGCCGCCGCCGGCGGCGAGGTGTTCCGACAGTGCGTCCAGCAGTTGCATGCGTTCGTGGAGGCCGGTGGTCGCATCGCGACGGCGCTTGCGGCGGCTGCGCGAGGCTGCGGCGCGCGCCCGACGCACCCGGTTGGTGACCGCCGCAACCAGATGCGCCGGGCGGATCGGCTTCATCAGGAAGTCGTCACCGCCGGCATCCAGCGCGGCAAACTGCCGGTCCTCGTCCTGGTCGCCGGAGAGGAACACGATCGGCGTGTTGACGTAGCCTTCCCGTTCGCGGACCAGCGCGGTCAGCTCGAAGCCGTCGCAATCGGGCATGTTGAGGTCGAGCAGCAACAGGTCGGGCTGGAACCGGTCGAGTTCGTCCAGCACCGCCAACGATTCGCCCAGCACCCGCGTCTCCATGCCTGCACGGCGCAGGATCGCCTGCGCGAACAGCGCCTGGGGCGCGTCGTCATCCACGATCAGGATCCGGTACGGAAGTTCCTGGTCGACCATCGCGAGCTCGAGGGCCGCGGCGAGCGCGTCGGCGGGCACCGTGGGCAGCCCGATGCAACGGTCGGCACCGGCCCTGAGCGCGCGCAGCCGCAGCTCGATCTCGGGTTCGCGCAACAACACCAGCAGCCGCACACGGCGGGCCGGATCGCGACGCGCATTGCGCAGCACGCTGGTGAGTTGTTCCAGCGGCATCCGCGCGTCCGCCACGACGATCGCGAGGTCGGGAGGTGCCCCGTGCAACTGCTCGATCAAACCCTCGAGTCGATCGACCAGTGCCACGTCGCAGCCCTGCTGGTCGAGCCGCACCATCAGTTCGTTTACCAGCGGGTCGTCGTCGTTGACGATCCGCACCCGCGGCCCGCGGGGCGGGTCGGGCAGCGCGACCAGGGTGGGCGGGAGCGCGGCCACCGGTTCAAGGGCGGCCGGCACCTCGACGGGTTCTTCGTCGTCGTTGGCGAAACCGAGCGTCGCACAGTAATTCGGTGGCGGCACCTCGCAGCGCGGGAACGGCGCCTTGGCAGCGGCCGGCGCCGCGTCCTGCTGGATCCATGCCGGCAGTCCCGGGCCGGGCGAGACCTGCTGCAGGTGCGGGCGCAGACTGTCGAGCAACGCATCGATGCGGGCGTTGCTCGCGGTGTCGGGAACCTCGTGCGCGGCGACCGCGGGCGCCAGCGCCGACTCCAGCGCCAGCAGGCGCTCGCCCGTCTCCAGCATGCCGTAGCGGCCGCAGGTACCCGCGAGTTGCGAGATTTCATCGTGCAGCGAGTGCAGCACGTTGCAGTCCCATCCGGCGCGGCATTGCGCACGCGCGCGCCGAAGCAGCGTGCGCAGGCGTTGCGGAAGGTGGCGGCGAAACGCCGCCTGCAGCTCCGCATCGGAATTCTGCCGGAACAACAGCGATGCCATGAGGGGGCTCCCCGTTCGGCGAAACTATAGCAAGCCGGGGTGCCCAGATGTGATCGGCATGGCCTCCGAATCGCGACCGATGTCTCACCAGCGAAATGGTGTCCAGCGAAATGGCAGCGAAATGGTGTCAGGGACATTTTTTGATGAATGGCGCTGCGTAAGCATGATTGTGCCCAAAATGTCCCTGACACCATTTCAGAAAGGCTTTACCACGGCGAGGATCACGATCGCGAGCAGCAGCACGCCCGGAATCTCGTTGAACCAGCGCAGTGCGCGCGATCGCCAGTGGCAGCGGTCGTGTGCAAAATCCCGGACCAGCTTCACCAGCGTTCCGTGGTAGATCACCAGCAGCAGCACCAGTCCCAGCTTCGCCTGCAGCCAGACGGCGTGCACGTAGAACGATTCGGTCGCGAGGGTGGCGATGCCGAATCCGATCGCGAGTACGGCGCCGATGTCGGTCATCACCAGCAGGCGCCGTTCCATCACTTTCAGGCGTTCGCGGATCGACGGTTCCGAGGCTTCGGCGTGGTACACGAACAGCCGCGGCAGGTAGAACAGCCCGGCGAACCAGGTGACCACCCCGATGATATGGAAGGCTTTCAGCCACAGCGTCAGCATGCCGGGGTCCGGTCGGGGGGAAGGGCGCGGGTCGTGGGTTTGCGGATCATGGCGAGAACAGCAACACCACGTAGGTCAGAAACAGCAGCAGGTGCACCAGTCCCTGCATCGCGTTGGTGCGACCGCTGCCCAGGGTCAGGATCGACACGAAGAACGTCAGGACCAGCATCATCATGTTGGCGGCGGACAGGCCCAGCACCGCGGTGCGCCCGAGGAACAGGTCGATCAAGAGGATCGCCGGCACGGTCAACGCAATGGTGGACAGCGCGGTGCCAAGGCCGATGTTCATCGCGCGCTGCATCTGGTTGAAGCGCGCCGCGCGGATCGCGGCGATGCCTTCCGGCGCCAGCACCAGGATCGCCACCGCGAAGCCGCCGAGCGCGACCGGCAACCCGAGGCGCGCGATTCCGGTTTTCAGCGGCAGCGCAAACAGCTTGGCCAGCAGCACCACCAGCACCAGGTACACCGCGAGCAGCACCGCATGGCGCGGCCAACCACGAGGCGAGTCCGGGTGCGTGGGCGTCTGCTCCATCGCCTCGCCCTCGGCGACGAAGAAGCTGGTATGGGTGCGCGTCTGGATCACCAGGAACGCGCCGTAGAGGAGCAGCGACATCACCAGCAGGAACACCTTCTGCACCAGTGACAAGGTGCCGACGCCGGAGGTGACGGTAAAGTCGGGCCAGATCAGCGCGAGGGTCGCCAGCGGGATCAGCAGGCTCAGGAACGCCTTGGCGCCACGCAGGTTGTAGGTCTGTTCGTGGTGACGGATTCCGCCGACCAGCAGCGCGGTGCCGATGATGCCGTTCAACACGATCATCACCACCGAGAACATGGTGTCGCGTCCGAACGCCGGGTTGTCGGCGTTGTGCAGCATCACGGTCACCACCGTCGCGATTTCCAGCGAGATCGCGGAAAGCGTGAGCATCAGCGTGCCGTAGGGTTCGCCGAAGCGCATCGCGAGGTGCTCGGCGTGATGCGTCGCATGGATCGCGGCCAGCAGCGCGCCGAGGAAGAACCCCGCGAACGCGATGCCGACCGCGAAGTTGGCCACGCCGTTCGCGGCCAGTGCCGATTTGGAAATCCATCCGAGGATCAGAATGGCGAGTGCGACCGGCAACGGCCATTCGTGGATCCACGACCCTCCCCTCGCTGGCGCGGCTGCCGACACGTATCCTCTCCTCATTGCCGGCGGCTAGTATGCCCGCTCCGGAGGTGGCGCATGGCGACGATTGGCTGGGACGATTTTGCGAAAGTGGAATTGCGGGTGGGCCGGGTCGTCGATGCGCGGGTATTCCCCGAAGCACGCAAGCCGGCCTATGTACTGCAGGTGGATTTCGGCGCGGGAATCGGGTTGCGGAAATCCAGCGCGCAGATCACCGGCTTGTACCGGCCCGACGAACTCGTCGGCAAACTCATCGTCGGCGTCGTCAATTTTCCGAACAAGCAGATCGGGCCGGTGATGTCGGAATGCCTGATCACCGGCTTCCACGACGAGAATGGCCGTGTCGCGCTTTGCGTGCCCGACAAGCCCGTGCCGCTCGGCGCGAAGCTGATGTAAATCGGATTCGAACCCGTTGTCGCCAGCGTGTGGCCGTCCGCGACGTTTTTCACCAACCTTGTGCGATCTTTGCACATTTTTGGTGCGTAAGCTTCGTTGCTACAATTCAACCCTTTGAAAATTCGAAGAGTGGGGATTGGCATCGCGCGTGCAATCCCCTTCGCGTCGTCCTCCCCATCGAGTCGCCCATGACCCCCGACAAAATCCTTGATACCCTCAAGTCCGAAAACATCGAATTCGTCGACCTGCGCTTCGCCGACATGCGCGGCGTCCAGCATCACGTGAGCTTTCCCGCGCACGCGATCGACGCCGACGTGTTCGAGGATGGCAAGATGTTCGATGGCTCCTCGATCACCGGCTGGAAGGGCATCAACGAGTCGGACATGGTGTTGATGCCCGATCCCGCGACTGCGTTCGTCGATCCGTTTGCCGCCCACAAGCAGTTGAACCTCGTGTGCGACGTGCTGGAGCCCTCGACCATGCAGGCGTATTCGCGCGATCCGCGTTCGATTGCGCGGCGCGCCGAGGCGTACCTCAAATCCTCCGGCGTCGCCGATACCGCGTTGTTCGGACCGGAGCCGGAATTCTTCATCTTCGATTCGGTGCGCTGGCAGAACGACATGGGGCGGGTGTTCTACGAGATCGGTTCGGAGGAAGCCGCGTGGGCCTCGCGCTACAAGTACGAGGGCGGCAACCACGGCCACCGCCCGGTGGTGAAGGGCGGGTACTTCCCGGTGCCGCCGGTCGATTCGCTGCACGACCTGCGCGCCGAAATGTGCACGGTGCTGGAATCGCTCGGGCAGGTCGTCGAAGTCCATCACCACGAAGTCGGCAACGCCGGGCAGTGCGAAATCGGCGTGCGCTTCAACACCCTGCTGCACAAGGCCGACGACCTGCAGACCATGAAATACGTGATCCGCAACGTCGCGCACGCCAATGGCAAGACCGCCACTTTCATGCCCAAACCGGTGGTTGGCGACAACGGATCCGGGATGCACGTGCACCAGTCGCTCGCGAAAGACGGCAAGAACCTGTTCGCGGGCGAGTTGTACGGCGGGTTGTCGCAGACCGCGCTGTGGTACATCGGCGGCGTCTTCAGGCACGCGCGCGCGATCAACGCCTTCGCCAACTCGACGACCAATTCCTACAAGCGTCTGGTGCCGGGCTTCGAGGCGCCGGTGATGCTGGCGTACTCCGCGCGCAACCGCTCGGCGTCGTGCCGGATCCCGTACGTGTCAAACCCGAAAGGCCGCCGCGTCGAGGTGCGCTTCCCCGATCCGATGAACTCGGGGTACCTGACTTTCACCGCGCTGATGATGGCCGGCCTCGACGGCATCTTGAACAAGATCGATCCCGGCGCGCCGATGGACAAGGACCTCTACGACCTGCCCCCGGAAGAGGAGCGCAACATCCCGCAGGTGTGCGCTTCGCTCGACGGCGCGCTGGAAGCGCTGGACCGCGATCGCGAATTCCTGAAAGCCGGCGGCGTGATGAGCGACGACTTCATCGACGCCTACATCGGTGTCAAGATGAAGGAGGTCACGGCGTACCGCGCATCGACCCATCCGCTCGAGTACCAGATGTACTACTCCATTTGAGCTCCCAAAGCCCTCCCCTTCAAGGGGAGGGTTGGGGTGGGGATGGGGGTCGACCTGCTGCGTGCGTTCCGGCGCCATTACCGCCTCCGGAGGCATCTGACCTGTCCGGTCTACGTATTGACATTGTCAATACGTAGATTTACCCTGTCCACACATGGACGAGCGGCACCGAATCGGCGATACGGATTTTGTCTGGGATGCCGGCAAGGCAGCCGCCAACCGGTGCAGGCACGGCGTGCGTTTCGAGGACGCGGCCACGGTATTCGCCGATCCCTTGTTCGTGCTGGTCGAGGCATCCCGCAACGACGAAGCGCGCGATGCCGTGATCGGATTCGATCACATCGGTCGCTTGCTGCATGTCGTGCACATCGAGATTGACGGTGACCGCATCCGCATCATCTCGGCGCGAGCCGCGAACCGAAACGAGGAAGCACTCTATGCTCAATGAAACTTTGAAAAAACGTCTTGTCAGGGATCGCCCTGTCACCAGCATCACGCTGCGCATTCCGGTGGACGTTGTGGACAGCCTGAAGGCGATTGCGCCGCACAAGGGCTTCAATGGTTATCAAACCCTGCTGAAGGCCTATATCAGCGACGGGCTGCGCCGCGACGAAGCGATCTACGACTCCGATACCATCGAGCGGTTGGCGCGGGCGTTGAAGAAACGCGGCGTGTCGGAAAAGATCTTGCACGACGCACTGCGGGACGCGACAGCGTAAGCCGAATCGCGTGTTCGCCACCTTGCCACTGTTCAATGATGCGCCATCCGCCGACGCGCGCGAAGAACTCGCGCCGGGGGCATGGGTGCTGCGCGGGTTTGCGCTGGATCTTGCGGGAGAATTGCTGGATGAAGTTGGCCGGATTGTCGCGGTTTCACCATTCCGGCATCTCGTGACGCCCGGCTGCAAGATCATGTCGGTGGCGATGAGCAACTGCGGCGCGGTCGGCTGGTTCAGCGATCGGCGGGGGTATCGCTACACGGAATACGACCCCGAAAACGGCAAGCCGTGGCCCCCAATGCCGGCTGTCTTCGCGAAGCTCGCGCGTGATGCCGCGCATGAAGCGGGATTCGACGGCTATGCGCCGGACGTCTGCCTGATCAACCGTTATGAGATCGGCACGCGCCTGACGTTGCACCGGGACCACGACGAGCGCGACCGGCGTGCACCGATCGTGTCGGTTTCGCTGGGGCTTCCGGCGACGTTCCTGTTCGGCGGCCTCGCGCGCAAGGATTCGCAACAACGCGTGCCTCTGGTACACGGCGACGTGGTCGTATGGGGCGGCCCATCGCGGATGCGCTACCACGGCGTGCAGCCGATCCAGGATGGTGAACACCCATCGACCGGCGCACTGCGTTACAACCTCACGTTTCGTGTCGCCCGCTGAGCTTGCTGGCGACCGCCTGCCGCACTAGATTGGTGCAATGGTCTGCACCAGTCCGGTTCCCGAACTACTCGAACGACTCGCGACCGGCGTGGCGCGGCTGGATGCAAGCCTGCGAGTCGCCTGGACCAACGAGGCGTTCGCGGAGGTCACCGGTTTCGGTCGGTCCCGCATCGAGGCCAACACCTTGGCGGCATTGCAGCCCGACGGCGGCCGCCTGCACGAGCTCGCCGTGCGCGCGCAGCGGGAGGGCCACGCATGCGTGCTCGGCGACATCGTGGTTTGTGCGACGCCGGGACACGAGCGACGGCTGGATTTCACGATGAATCCCGACGGTGACGGCGTGCTGGTCGAGGCGCATCCGGCCGGGTCGACAACCGGAGGCACACGCATCTCCGAGTCCTTGCGCGGCTTCGCGCACGAAATCAGGAATCCGCTCGCGGCGATTGGTGGCGCCGCGCAACTGTTGCAGGCGCACGCAAGCGACGTCCGTCAACGCGACCTCGCGCAATTGATCCGCGACGAATCGGCGCGGCTGGCGGCGTTGACGGAGCGTTTGCTGGGAGCCCGCAGCACGATGGCGACGCGCGCGGTGAACGTGAATGCGCTGCTGGAACGGGTCGTGGAGCTGCTGCGTGCCGAGCACGCTCCGGTTGCCGTCGCGCGCGATTACGACCCCAGCCTGCCGGCCTGGCACGGCGATCCCGATCGCCTGCTGCAGGCGGTGCTGAACCTCGTACGCAACGCGGTCGAAGCCAACGCGTGCCGAATTGCGTTGCGCAGCCGCGCCGAAGCCGGATGGCGCGATGCGCGCGGACAACGCGTGACGGCGCTGCGCATCGAAGTCGAGGATGACGGCGATGGTGTCCCCGACGCGATCGCTGCAACGCTGTTCGAACCGATGGTTTCGGGGCGCGGAGGCACAGGGCTCGGACTTGTCCTCGCCCGCGAGATCGCACGCGAGCACGGTGGCGAACTTGCGTTCCGGCGGCTCGATACCGGCTCCTGTTTCGTGTTGCTGCTGCCGCGCCATCCGCGCGCACCGGGTGGCAGCGCATGAACGATGTTTGGATCGTCGACGACGATCGCGGCGTCCGTTTCGTGCTGTCGACTGCGTTGCGCGACGCGGGCCACGCGGTCGTCGAATTCGCCAGCGCCGAGGACGTCCAGCGCGCGCTCCACCGCGAAGTCCCGGCAGTGTTGCTGTGCGACGTCCGGCTACCCGGTACGGACGGACTGGCGTTGTTGCGGGAAATGAAGGCCGCGCATCCGACGCTGCCGGTGATCGTGATGAGCGCGTTCACCGACGTCGCGACGACGGCGGCGGCGTACCGCGAGGGCGCGGCCGATTACCTCGCCAAGCCGTTCGATCTCGATGCGGCAGCGGCGGCCGTTCGTCGCGCACTGACTGATGCGGCACCCACCGAAACCGCGAAGCACGACGAGACGCCGCGCCACGCGTTGCTCGGTGAAAGCCCGCTCATGCGCGAAGTGTTCCGGCTGATCGGCCGGATCGCCGCGAGCGATCTGAACGTGTTGATCACCGGCGAAACCGGCACCGGCAAGGAACTCGCCGCGCGTGCGCTGCATGAGGAAAGCGCGCGCCGCGCGCGACCGTTCGTTGCCCTCAACACCGCCGCGATTCCCGCCGAATTGCTGGAATCGGAATTGTTTGGCCACGAAGCCGGCGCCTTTACCGGCGCGCAGCGCAGGACCACGGGACGTTTCGAGCAGGCCGAGGGCGGCACGCTGTTCCTCGACGAGATCGGCGACATGCCGCTGGCATTGCAGACGCGCCTGCTGCGCGTACTGGCGGGGGGCGAGTATTACCGCGTCGGCGGCCGCGAGTTGATCCGCAGCGACGTGCGGGTGCTGACGGCCACGCACCAGGACCTCGATGCGAAGGTCCGGCGCGGGGAATTCCGTGCCGACCTCAAGCACCGGCTCGACGTGGTGCGCGTCCACCTGCCGGCGCTCAGGGAACGCCGATCGGACATTCCGCTGCTGGCGAAACAGTTCCTCGCCGCGGCGGCTCGCGGGTTGAAGCTGCCGGAGAAACATTTCACGCAGGCCGCGCTGCAGGCGCTCACGAGGATGGATTTCCCCGGCAACGTGCGGCAACTGGAAAACCTGTGCCGGCGACTCGCGGTGATCGCGCCGGGCGCACAGATCCGGCGCGAGGATCTCGACGCCGGCACGCCGCGCGCTGCATCCGCAGGCGGCGATGCCGCACCCTGGGAAGCGGCATTGCGGAGCTGGGTCGAGGCGGAACTCGCCGATGGCGTACGCGACCTGCACCGAGTCGCGCGGGAACGCTTCGACCGCGTATTGCTCGACGCCGCGCTGGTTGCGCAAGGCGGCCATCGCCAACATGCGGCGAAGGTGCTCGGCCTCGGCCGCAACACGCTGACGCGCAAGCTGGGGAGTTCGCGCAGGAGCCGGGACCCGGGACCCGGGACCCGGGACCCGAAGAGTTGATACACCACGCCGAACGGTTCGCATAGCTTCAAGGAGGTGGCATGCGCGGTTACTGGCTTACACAGAGGGGCGTCAGGTTGTTACGCTTTTGTTCCGCGGTCCCTGGTCCCTGATCACCGCACGCCCATGCCCATCACTACCCGCTCCGCCGAACGCGCCGACATCCCCTTCCTGGTCGCCTGCAACGCCGCGATGGCGCGCGAAACCGAGCACAAGACGCTCGACCGCGACGTGTTGCGGCGTGGCACGCAGGCGATATTCGATGATCCACGCCGCGGGTTCTACCTCGTCGCCGAACACGACGGCGAGCCGGCCGCCTGCTTGCTGATCACCTTCGAATGGAGCGACTGGCGCAACGGCGACTGGTGGTGGTTCCAGAGCGTGTACGTCACGCCGGCGCACCGCCGCCAAGGCGTGTTCGGTGCGCTGTACGCGGAAGTGGAACTTCGCGCACGGGTCGCCGGCGCGGTCGGACTGCGGCTGTACGTCGAGCGCGACAACGCGCGCGCGCAACAAACCTATCTTTCGCTGGGAATGGAAGAGGAGCCGTACAAGATGCTGGCGCGTGGATTCATCGAATTCGTGTAGGGCGGGTCTTGACCCGCCGAATCGTCCCGGCGGGTCAAGACCCGCCCTACCGGCCTCAATCGCGCGCAAGGCGCGCTCCTACAATGCCACGATGCAAGAAGGAACTTCGCCATGATCCCGCAAACGCGTCGCGTCGCCGTGCTGGGCGGCGTGCGCATCCCGTTCTGCAAGCGCGACACCGCGTACGCCGACCTCGGCAATTTCGGAATGTCGGTCGAGGTACTGGGCGCGCTGGTGGAAAAGTTCGGACTGCACGGAGAGGAACTCGGTGAAGTCGCATTCGGATCCGTGATGAAACATCCTGCCGACTGGAACCTCGCGCGCGAGGCCGTGCAGTCGTCGGGGCTCGCGATGACCACGCCGGGTTTCACCACCGCGCGGGCCTGTGGCACCTCGCTCGACAACGCGATCCTCATCGCGCAGAAAATTGCCACCGGGCAGATCGAGGCGGGCATCGGCGGCGGGTCGGATACCACCAGCCAGGTGCCGCTGACGTATTCGAACCGCCTGCAGCAGCGGTTGCTGGACGTCAATCGGGCGAAGACCTTCGGGGAAAAGCTGCGCGCGGCAGCGCGCGGATTCCACTTCCGCGAACTCAAAGCCCAGGTGCCGGGGGTGGTCGAACCGCGCACCGGGCTTTCGATGGGCGAGCACTGCGAGAAGATGGCGCGCGAATGGAAGATCGGCCGCGCCGCGCAGGACGAGTGGGCGCTGGGCAGTCATCGCAAGCTTGCCGCTGCGTACGACTCGGGCTTCTTCGAGGATCTGGTGATCCCGTTCCGCGGCGTCGCGCGCGACAACCTGCTGCGCCCCGATACCACGCTGGAACGGCTCGCCGCGTTGAAGCCGGCGTTCGATCGCACCTCGGGCAAGGGGACGCTGACCGCCGGCAATTCCTCCGCGCTCTCCGATGGCGCAGCGGCCGCGCTGCTCGCGAGCGAGGCCTGGGCCGCGCAACGAAACTTGCCGGTGCTGGCATACCTCACCGACGCCGAGGTCGCGGGCGTCGATTACGTGCATGGCGAAGGATTGTTGATGGCGCCGACCATCGCGGTGCCGCGCATGCTGCGCCGCGCCGGACTGGCCCTGCAGGACTTCGATTTCTACGAAATCCACGAGGCCTTCGCCGCGCAGGTGTTGTGCCAGTTGCGCGCGTGGGAATCGGCCGACTATTGCAGGAATCGCCTGGGGCTCGAAGCGCCGCTCGGCGCGATCGACCCTGCGAAGATCAACGTGCACGGATCGAGCCTCGCGACCGGCCACCCATTCGCCGCGACCGGCGCACGGCTCGTCGCGACACTGGCGAAGTTGCTGGCGCAGAAGGGCGCGGGACGCGGCCTGATTTCGATCTGCACGGCAGGCGGGATGGGCGTAACGGCGATCCTGGAACGATGAAACTCTTTTGCCACGGATGCATATGGATGCACACGGATCAGAAGCGAGGAGCTCGCTGGACACGGATTTTCACGGACGGGCACGGATCAGGAGCGCGAAGCGTTCTGGACGCGGATTGACGCGGAGGAAAGCGAAGCGCGTCCGCGTTGATCGGTGGTCGAAATGCGTCTCGATCACCGCGCGACGGGCGTCAAACACGATTTGCCGCGGAGTTGCCGGGATGATCGCGAATCAGGGATCCATCCGTGAAAATCCGTGTTGATCCGTGGCAGAGGTGTTTCTTTTTTCCGTGGCTCAGCTGATCTTGAACAGCGTCGGTTTCCACGCGCCGCTGGAGTACGCATCGCGGCGGCGGCGGTGCATGATCGCGATCGCCTCGGCGGCGCGCGCATCGGCCCAGTCGGCACGCTGCGCCATCAACTCTGCCGGATCGATGCCGCGTGCCTCGGCTTCGTCCGCACGCCATTCCGAAAAGTCGTCGTAGGCCTCGATCTCGAACTGCAGATCCTGGCGGCAGAGCTCGATCATGATCGCGTCATCGAGAAATCCCAGCACCGGCACGGAATCGGGGATCACGTCGTTGGGATCGACGAGGTAGGCCAGCGCGGCCAGCACACGCTGCTGATCGGCGTCGGGCAGGTTGAAGCCTGCGTCCCGGGTCATGGCGATCAGCGATTTCACGCTGCCGAGCCGCTCGGCGATGAACGGTGGAACCTGGTTGCCGCGGGTCTTGTTCAGCAGGTCCTGCGCCGCAACGATGATGGCATCGGGATTCTGGTCCTGGATGGACGTCTCGACGTCGCGCATACCCTTGACGAAAAACTGGAGGTCGTCGTCGCTCAACTGGATGTTGATGTCCATGGGCATGGCAGTGGTCCTCGATCGGCGGCTGAGTGCGCCAGCGTAGCGACAGGTTTTTGCCTAGTCAATCACTACAATATCCCCTGCAGGCCTTGGCCGAAGGCGGTGATGAAGCGCGTAATGATCGCGGTCAGCGACAGGTTGACCTCGGGAAAGTCGCCGACCGGCTTCCAGTTCTTGAGGAAGTCAGGGCTGGTCGCGGGAACCGGCGTGCCACCGGGTTTCAACTGGTAGTCGGTGGCGTAGCCCCAGGGCCAGATGTCGAAGATCGGCAGCTTGCGGGAAACATCGCCGATCACCTGGCTGATGTCGCCGATGATCGGGGTGGGGTCGCGCGGCGCGACCAGCCACGCGTTTTGCGGCGCGGCGTCGCGCAGGATCGCGGCGCGCACCTGCTCGGCGAAGGCCGCATCGTGGATGATCACGCCATCCTCGGTGTTGATCCGCGCCGAGCGCGGATCGAAATTGTGCGAGCCGACCATTGCGATCCGACCGTCCACCACCAGCGACTTCGCGTGCAGGCTGATGCGCGGGCCCGGATGGCCGGCCTCGATCGGTGCGCGGCCTCCACGGTGAGGCGAGGATTTTTCCGAGCCGATGCCGGACAGCCGGTAATAGTCGGCGAGCATTTCCGGCGCGTCGGCCGGGTGTGGCATCAGTTCGTGGATCTGGAAGCCGAAGTCGACCAGGAACTTCTTGTGGTGCTTGTAGGACAGCGCGTACACCGCCACCGCGTCGCTCGAAGCCAGCGAGTCGGTCGAAACGATCACCTGCACCGGCGGCTTTTTCTTCTGCAGTGCCTTGAAGATTTTCCCGGCCCGGCTCGTCAGCACCAGGTACGGGGTCTGCAGCACGATCTGGTGTTGGGCGCCCGCGATCATCGCCATCAGATCCTTGGTCAGCTCGCGCGAATCCGGACCGTGCACCGCCTCGTCCTTGGACGGCAGGTCGTAGAAGTAGTCGGCCAGCCCGACCTTGAGGCTGTGGTCGAGCAGGTTCGCCTTGATCCAGACGGAGTCCTCGGCCTGCGCGCGGACCTTGGCGACGCGCTGCGGGTCGGCAAAGCGCGGCTCGCTCCATGGCTTGGCGTCGAACGGATGCGCGAGGATGTCGGCGTTGACGTCCTTCAGGTGGGTGATCGGCACCGAGCGGGGGTTGCGCCAGTAAATGTCGAAACTTTTTTCCATCTGGCGACCGGCAGGCCCCGCCACGATCACGTCGCGGTCCAGGAAATCCATCTGCGAGTCCCAGTCGAAATAACTGTCCTGGTAATTGCGTCCACCGACGATGCCGACCTTGTCGTCGACCAGAAACAGCTTGTTGTGCATGCGCTGGTTGAACTTGCGGAAGCAGCACAGGATGCTCGCGGCGTATTCGACGTAATTGTTGCGGGCGCTGTCGAAGGTCGGGTTGTAGAGCTCGATGTGCAGGTTGCTGCTGGCGCGCGCGAGTCGCGACAGCAGCTCCGGATTGTTCAGCGAGCCCAACTGGTCGGCGAGGATGCGTACCACCACCCCGCGCCGCGCCGCCTTGACCAGTTCGTCCAGCACCAGCATCCCGACATCGTCGTCGGCCCAGATGTAGGTCTGGATGTCGATGGATTTTTGCGCCGCGCGGATCAGGTTGATGCGTGCCGCCAGCGCATTCTGGCCGATGTTGAGCAGGGTCACGGCGTTGTGCGGATGCCCAGGTGTGGACGCGGCGATCGCGGCGTCGGCCTCGGCCATGAACGGTGAGGACGCGGCGCAATGATCGGCAGCCGTGCAGGTGACGCGGCTATCCGCCGTGGTCGCCACGATCTTGTCGGCGCGCTGGATGCTGCGCGGTGACAGCGGCGCACAGCCGGCGAGAGCCAGTGCAAGCACCGCGAGGCAGCACCCGAATTTCGTTGCAAGCGTTCGAGACATCGCGCGAATGATACGCGGGAAGCTGCTTTCCGACCCCCATCGGTTGCGCTCACCAACATTCCATCCGAAGCGGCTGTTGTGAAAAATCAGCCAGGAGCGCCTGGCCATGGGGCGGTCCTGAAGGCTGTTCCAAGGCCGGAGACCCGACGCCGCTCCCCGGCACGGCGAGCATAGACGCCCGCTCAATTCAATGGACGCACGACAATCCGCAGCTTGAGCTTGACCTCGTCGCCAACCAACCCGCGCCAGGCGTGCATCCCGAATGCCGAACGCGAAATCGTGCCCTGCACGCGGATCCCGCAGTCGAGCGGCTGCCGCGGACATTCGGATGGCTGCAATGCAAACGCCACGTTGCGCGCCATGCCGTGCAGCAGCAGAGTACCGCGCAGCGGACCACCGGCAACCAGTTCGCCGAGCGGAAACGGATCCGAATCGAAAAGTATGTGCCGGTAACGCGCAGCGTTGAAAAATTCCGGCGCAAGCACGCGCGCCGTGTGGCCGGGACTGTCGGTCACCAGATTGGTGACATCGATGTAGGCGCGAACCTCGGCCAGATCGATCCCGAATGGAGTATCGAGGCGACGCAAGCTGCCCTGCAGGCGCGTGAACGTGCCACGCACGTGCACGATCCAGAACTTGCGCACGTCGAACTGCGCCTGCGATTGCGCCGGCTCGATCGTCCAGGTTTGCGTAGCGGATGAGTCAGGTGCGGCCGCCGGCGCCAGGCACGGCAACAACAGTGCCAGTGCCAGCGCGGCTTTCATGGCGACCAGAGTTGCCGCAGTCGGCCACCGCCGGGTTCCAGGGCGTCGCCCGCCAGCTCGATCCATGCCAGCGACGCGGGCGACATGCCGCGCGCGCCGGCCGAGCGGCCTTCGGTCAGCAGCGCCAACAACTGCTCGATGCCGGGATTGTGGCCGACCAGCAAAAGCTGGCACGCGTCCGGCGCGTGATTCTCGACCAGGATCAACAATTCACCGGGCGTGGCCTGATAAATCTCGGGCAGGAAACCGGGTTGCGGTATCGACAACACCTTGCCGACCGCGTCCGCGGTCATCTGGGTGCGTCGCGCAGACGAGCACAATACCGCATCCGGCGCGGCGCCCTGCCCGGCCAGCCATATGCCAGCGGCACGCGCCTGTGCTTCGCCGTGCACGCTCAGGGGCCGCTCGATGTCGCGTCCGTCGGGGCTGGCCTGCATGGCTTCGGCATGCCGCAACAACAACAATTCATGCATGGCGGACGGTGATCCTCAATGGTCGGAATCGCCGGCGGTCGCCGGCGTGAAGCCGGCTGGCGCCTCGGTCGATATGTGGTTGGCGCGCAGGGTCGCGAGAATCAAACTCAACTCGGTGCCGCCATTGCGGGCGCCGGCCAGCCAGCCCGACGCCAGTTTCGGGTCGACCAGTGCATGCTGGAGCAGGTCCGAATACTGCTGCACCTGCCAAGCGAGGTTGCGCGCAGCCTCATCAGTGCGGGTTCTGGCGGACGGGTCCAGTTCGCCCTGGATGTGCAGGCCCGCCGCGCGCGCGATCGGGCTCGAACCCCACTGCAGGGTGTGCGCGAGCTTCAGGCAGTCGACCTTGCGTTCGGCGTGTTTCGCTGCATCCTCGGGATCGCATAATTGCAACAACGGCCCCAGGTCGGGACGTGGATGCGCACGGGTACTCATGACCGCGACCAGCACCCGGACGCCGTGCGGGTTGTCGGGCTGGCCAGCATGCGCGTCCTGGGTGGTGTCGGCCAGCGGCGGCAACGCCATCACCACCTTGGCTACGGCCGCAAGGGCCTTGCCGAAATAGTCGTCGTAGGTCTGCGCCGCGGCGGCTTTCGCGAGCGCCGCGTGTTCGGCCCCGGTGTCATGATTCGCCAACGCAAAATCCAGCGCGACCAGCCACACCGCGGCGTTGTCGGCGACGTGTTTCTTCAGCGAATCGAAAGCCTTGGTGTTCGGGCAATCGGCCTTGTTCTTGCACAGCCCCAGGCGCGACCAGGCCACCGCCGGACCCGCGGCCGTCGCACTGGCCGCGCGCTCGCTGAGCGATGCGAAATCGAGTCCCGGCGTCTGGTGCTGGAACGG
>JBOHYT010000095.1:0-12379 GCA_050738055.1 Rhodanobacteraceae bacterium | reverse complement strand
TTCCTCACCCGTCCGCCACTCGCCATCAAGGTGTATTGCTACACCTCATGCTGCCGTTCGACTTGCATGTGTTAGGCATGCCGCCAGCGTTCAATCTGAGCCAGGATCAAACTCTTCACTTGAAGTTTCGGCAACCCGAAGGCTGCCAATTTTGTTGAGAGTCCGAACCCTGAACTGCAATTCATCGCTGAATCACTAAGGTTCAAAGGTTTGGACGTCTTGCATCGATGAACTTTCATCCACCTGCAAGCCGCCCACACAAGTCACCTGTGCACACTGTCAAGGAGCTTTGCGGTGCGGAACCTCGCGGTTCCGCGTTGCGCAACGTTTCGTCACGCGAGCCGCCCATTGTAGCCAGGTTTCAGGGGCTGTCAACAGCTTTCGGAGAAAGTTTTGCTGCTCCGGAACCGGCCCCGCATCGACTTTCGCCGCGCGGGCCGACAAGCGTAGCGGGATCGGTTCGCGATGGGAAGTGTCGGCGGCAAAACGGCGCTACACTGCGACTTTCCACCTGCGAGGCCGACACGGAATGCGCGCGATTTCCTGGCTGTTGGTGCCTGTTATCGCCGCGGCATTGGCGTGCTCCGCCTGTGCTGCTGCGCCTGCAATACCCGCGAATTCGCCGAGCGTCGTGCTGCGCGGGCACCGCTTCAGCGTGGAAATCGCCTCGACCCCGGCCGAGCAGGAACACGGGCTGATGGACCGCACCTCGATGCCGTCCGACCACGGGATGCTGTTCGTTTTCCCGGATTCAGCACCGCGCACTTTCTGGATGAAGAACACCCTGATCCCGCTGGACATCCTGTTCTTCGACAGTCAACACCAACTGGTCACGATTCAGGCCGACGCCCAACCGTGCAAGGCCAATCCATGCAGGCTATACCCCAGCGGAGTTCCGGCGCGTTACGTGCTGGAACTCAACGCCGGCACGGCCGCGAAACTTGGGGTCCGCAAGGGCGACCTGATCACTTTTTCCGACCTGTCTTCCGCCACCCAGTGAAACACACCGTCGTCGCTGCGCACGCAGGTCGAGTTCATCGGCAGTGGCACCAGCGGCCCCGGCGGCTCGGTGTCGTACCAGTGATCATCGAACGGAATGAACTCGCGCACCCTCGTCTCCTCCAGATGACGCCCTCATCCAAGCATGCACGCGTGAACTTGGCATGACCCAAATCGGGCAAGGATGTGGCGAGGCCCACCCCGCGGAGCACGTTGCGTGAAAACGCGGTGAATCGGATGCCAGATGCGGCGAGTTGCGGCGGATTTCGGCCCGGTGCGGCGCGAGCAACCTGCGAACCATCGCCCTCAATCGACTTCGATCATTTCGAAATCGTCCTTGGTGACCCCGCAGTCCGGACACGTCCAGGTATCAGGGATCTCTTCCCACCGTGTACCGGGCTCGATGCCTTCTTCCGGCAAGCCGGCTTCTTCGTCGTAGATGTAGCCGCACACCACGCACATGAACTTGCGGTAGGTGACGACGGATTCAGCGGAAGCGTTCATGACTGGGTGACGCGATGACCGATACGTCGTATTGTCGCAAGTTGCGCGTCCACATGAAAGCAAGCGGTTGACCTGCATCAACCCGACACGATGCGTGACCCGCTCCTCCGCGGCACCGCAGCCGCACCAAGGCGTTTCGACGATGTCCGGGATCGGTCTTTCGACCACCTCGCAGCAGGGCCCTTCGATGCCGTACAGGACAGGCCCTTCGACAAAGCTCAGGACAGGCCCTTCGACGACGCTCAGGACAGGCCTGTACGCCATCACCGACGGTCCGCGGGACGATCTGACGGCCGCCGCACGCGCGGCGCTGGGGGGCGGCGCGGCGATGCTGCAATACCGCGACAAGACCCGCGACCGCGATCGCCGATTGCAGGAAGCGCGCGCGCTGGCAGCGCTGTGCGACGAATTCTCCGTGCCGTTGATCCTCAACGACGATCTGGATCTCGCGCGTGCCAGCCGCGCGGCCGGCGTGCATCTCGGCGAGGACGACGCAACGATCACCGACGCCCGCCGCGCGCTCGGCCCGGGTGCGATCATCGGTGTGTCGTGCTACGACTCGCTCGAACGCGCACGCAGCGCCGCGGCGGCGGGTGCCGACTACCTCGCGTTCGGCGCGTTCTTTCCGACCTCCACCAAGTCGGTGACACGGCGCGCCACGACCGCGCTGCTGCGCGAGGCAAAGGACTTCGGTCTGCCACTGGTGGCGATCGGCGGCATCACCCCCGACAATGGCGGTCCGCTCGTCGCGGCCGGCGCGGATTATCTGGCCGCGATCTCGGGAGTCTTCGGCGCGGCAGACATCCAAGCCGCCACGCGCCGATACGCGCAATGTTTTCAACCACGGATCGACACGGATAAACACGGATAAGAGCCTGCAGAGCTTTTGCTTGATCCGTGCACCTCCGCGTGAATCCGTGGTCAAGCCTTTGCTTCCTTCACGAGACTTTTTCGATGCCAAGCAACCACGAGCTGTTCCAGCGCGCGTTGAACGTGCTGCCCGGTGGCGTCGACTCGCCGGTGCGCGCGTTCAAGGCGGTCGGCGGCGAGCCGTTCCTTGCCGCGCGCGCCGACGGACCGTATCTGTGGGATGTCGAGGGCAGGCGCTACATCGATTACGTCGGTTCGTGGGGACCGATGATCGCCGGGCACAACCACCCGCACGTGCGCGAAGCGGTGGAACGCGCGGTTCGCAACGGCCTGTCGTTCGGCACCCCTTGTGCGGCGGAAGCCGAACTCGCCGAAGCGATCCGCACGCTGATGCCGTCGCTCGAAATGCTGCGCTTCGTCAATTCCGGCACCGAGGCCACGATGTCGGCGTTGCGCCTGGCGCGCGGCGCGACCGGGCGCGAGCGCTTCGTGAAATTCGAGGGCTGCTATCACGGCCACGGCGATTCCTTCCTGGTCAAGGCAGGCTCCGGCGCGCTGACCCTCGGCGTGCCCGATTCGCCGGGCGTGCCCAAGGCGCTGGCCGACCTCACCATCACGCTTCCCTGGAACGACGCCGATGCGGCGCGCGCATTGTTCGACGAGATGGGCAAGACGCTGGCCTGCGTGATCGTCGAGCCGGTCGCCGGAAACATGAATTGCGTGCCGCCGCGTCCCGGATTTCTCGAAACCCTGCGCGATTTGTGCATGCGCGACGGTGCGCTGCTCATTTTCGACGAAGTGATGACGGGCTTCCGGGTCGCAGCCGGGGGCGCGCAGTCGCTGTACGCCATCACGCCGGATCTCACCACGCTCGGCAAGGTGATCGGCGGCGGCATGCCGGTCGGCGCGTACGGCGGCCGCCGTGACCTGATGCAACAGGTTTCGCCGGCGGGCCCGGTCTACCAGGCCGGCACGCTGTCCGGGAACCCGGTGGCGATGGCGGCGGGGATTGCGGTGCTCGAGCTGGTACGGGAACCCGGTTTCCACGAACGTCTTTCGCTCAAGACGCAGGCGCTTTGTGATGGCCTGATCGCATGCGCGGGGGAAGCCGGCGTGCCGTTGTCAGCGAACCGTGCGGGAGGGATGTTCGGCGTCTTCTTCAGTGCCGAAAAGGTCGAAACTTTTGCACAAGCCATGGCGTGCGATCGCGAAGCCTTCAACCGGTTCTTTCATGCAATGCTGGAGCGCGGCGTGTACTTCGCGCCCAGCCCGTTCGAGGCAGGTTTCATGTCCATGGCGCACACCGACGAAGATATCGCCGCGACGCTGGCAGCGGCCCACGACGCAATGCGCGAGGTCCGACACACCACGCAGGGCGGGTCTTGACCCGCCAATTCACACCGCATCGTCAATGCAAAACGGCGGCGGGTTGAAACCCGCCCTACGATAACTGAACAGCCAAATCAGTCCGCGAATGAACGCGAAGAACGCAAATATCGGATAGCGCCAGCCCGAGGTTTTTCAGCATCATTCGCGTTCATTTGCGTTGATTTGCGGACCGCCCCCGCTCTTTCGCCAGTCGCGCAGGGCGGGTCTTGACCCGCCATTTCAAACCGCATTGTCAATGCAAAACGGCGGCGGGTTGAAACCCGCCCTACGACGACCGGTAGGGCGGGTCTTGACCCGCCGTCGTCACCCGCCCTCATTCACCACACGCCGGCATTGGACATCGATGTCCACGGCTCCGCCGCCGGCAACGGATCGCCCTTCTGCAACAATTCGATCGAGATCAGGTCGGGCGAGCGAACGAACGCCATGTGACCGTCGCGTGGCGGCCGGTGGATCGTGACACCCATCTCGTGAAGATGTGCGCACGTCGCGTAGATGTCGTCGACGCGAAACGCGAGGTGGCCGAAGTTGCGAGCGGAACCGTAGTCCTCGCTGGAATCCCAGTTCCAGGTCAGTTCGATCTCCGCATCCGGGCTGTCCCTGGCTGCCAGGAACACCAGCGTGAACTTGCCTTGCGACACCTCCTTGCGGCGCACTTCGCGCAAGCCCAGCCCTTCGCAATAAAAGCGCAGCGACGCATCCAAATCGCGCACGCGCACCATGCTGTGCAAGTATTTCATGATGACTCCTTCGGCTCCGAGGCCTTGAACGATCACGGTTCGGCTATCGTGGACAGGTTGGGCGGCTGCTTGCAAGTCCGGAGGCGCGAGGATGACCTACAAGTTCGACACGCTGGCGGTGCACGCCGGAGCGGAACCCGACGTCGAGACCGGTGCGGTCGCCCCGCCCATCCACCCCTCGACCAACTTCGTGCACCCCGATGCCGACACGCCCGGCGCCTTCAGCTACCAGCGCCAAGACAACCCGACCCAACGCCGCCTCGAAACTGCGCTCGCGGCGCTGGAAGGCGGCGAACGCGCGCTGGCGTTCGCCTCTGGCATGGCCGCGATCGCCGCCGTGCTGGACACGTTGCAGTCGGGCCAGCGCGTGGTGGTGCCGGAGGACTGCTACGTTGGTACGCGCGGCTATGTCACCGAAGTACTGCCCGAGCGCGGGGTGGGCGTGGCAACCGTCGACACTACCGACCTCGGCGCGGTGCGCGCGGCCTGCAACGGCGGCATCGCGCTGCTGTGGGCGGAATCGCCTTCCAATCCCCGCCTGCGCGTCAGCGATCTCGCGGAACTCGCGAAGATCGCACATGCGCACGGCGCGCGCCTCGTTTGCGACAACACCTTCGCGACGCCGGTGTTGCAACGACCGATCGAATTCGGTGCGGACGTCGTGATGCACTCGACCACGAAGTATTTCGGCGGCCACAGCGACGTGCTGGGCGGTGCGCTGGTATTCGCGCGCGAAGACGATTTCGCCGAACGCATCGCGCAGCGGCGCCTGCTGACCGGCGCGATCCTCGCCCCGTTCAGCGCATGGCTGACCCTGCGTGGCTGCCGCTCGCTGCCGGCGCGGATGGCGCTGCACTGCGCGAACGCAAGGAAGTTGGCGGAGTTTCTCGCCACCCATCCCGCGATCGAACGCGTGAACTGGCCCGGCCTGCCCGGACACCCGGGCCATGCGATCGCTTCCCGGCAGATGCGAGGACTGGAGGGCATGTTCGGCGCGATGCTCAGCATCGAACTGCGCGGCGGTTACGACGCCGCCGTGGCGCTCGCGCGCAAGACCAAAATCTTCACCAATGCGACGTCGCTGGGCGGCTGCGAATCGCTGATCGAACATCGCGCTTCGTCCGAAGGCGAACACACGAACTCCCCGCCCGCGCTGGTGCGGATTTCGGTGGGGCTGGAAGACGCGGACGACCTGATCGCCGAGCTTGCGCAATGTTTGTGCGATCGTCCCTGATCGCTGCTTCGCTCGAACTTCATGCCAGCATCCATACTTTCGGTCAGGTGAGATCAGAATGGCCTTCCTTGGCCTGACTATTCACAACAGCCGCTCCGGTTGGATTGACAGCTGTCCCCGGCATTCCAACCCGAAAACGACAAGCCGACGCGCCGTGCAACATGCATTGGGTGCGCTGCACGGGTCGCCCGGTCGCCGCACTCATGAACGCCAGGTCGAACCTGCAAACGTCCGGATGCGCCCGCGCCAGCGAATGAAACACGCAATTCCAAGCTTCGACTTCCACGTGCCCATCGACCTCGACAACCTGCGCCTCGTAACCCAGCGTGTCCAGTTGCTCGGCAAGCAGACGGGTCGCTTCGCCGGCGTCGGCGCCCGTCGCGATCCGCGCAGCGGCGTCCTTGCCGAGCCTCGCGCCCATCTCGGCCAGCATGTCCTGCACCGCCTGGGTGCCGGCGTGCGCATAGAGGTATTCGAGCATGCCGCGGGCGACCAGCGCGTAGTTGCGCGGAAACAATTCGCGCCCGGCCGGCTGCAGCACATAACACGCCCGCGGGCGACCGCCGCTGGCACGGGCTTCGCCGTGCGCCACGAAGCCCTGCGCCATCAACGCGGCCAGGTGTTGCCGGACCGCGTTGTGGGTGACAGCGAGCGCGCGACACAGCTCTTCCACGCTCGCACCCTGCGGCGACAACAACAACTTGCGCAGCAGTTTCTGTTGCGTGCTGCCAAGTTGGCGCAGGGCGCTGGGGTGTCTCATCGCGTCAGCTTGCCTTGCTCGGGAACTGCTGGGCGATACCGCCGGCCAGCGCATCGGCGATGGTATTCGCGTGCTTCTGCATCTCGGCCCAGGATTTCGCCTGCTCGGCCTCAGGCGCGTTGGCCATCATCTCGTCGATCTGGGTCTTGTGGTCATTGACGTGCATCATCCACAAACCCTTGACCGTTTCGTCCGGAAGGTTCGGGTTGGCGCTGGACAGGAACGTGGCGATCTCGCTGCCATTGGTTGCAAGATCCTGCATCGCCTTCTGCTCGCCGGCCTGGTTGCCCGCCTTGGTGGCATCGGTCAATGCCTTGACGCCCTCCCAGTGGCCAGCCAGCAATTTGAAGAACCGGTCACCCGCAGACTTGCCGTAGAAGCCTGCCACCGCGTTGGCGATCTGATGGGCGTTGGCGATGGCGGCGTCGGCAGCCTGCTTCGCCTTCGCCTGATTGCCCGCGTGCACCGCAAGCGCGTAATCGCGGGTGGCCACGATATGGCCGTGCAGCAGCGAGCGCAGCGCGGCATGCAGCTTGGGCGCCGCCGGCGCGGTCGCGGGCGCGGAGGCCGCCGGCGATCCGGACTGCGCAGATTGCGCGAACGTGACCGGTGCGGCCAGCGCAAGGCTGGTACCCAGTACCAGCGCACAGGCAATGGTGAGCGTTTTCATGACGTGTCTCCTCGAGGTCCGTCGCCGGATGGCGACCGGTCCATGGTGGAGCTTTTGCACACATTGTAAATAGATATATGTGTAAAGCAAGCGGACCGATCGAAGAGGCTGTAGTGGAAAGTCAGGCCAAGGATGGCCGTTCCGGTGTCACCGAGTGCGCAACTTTGGGGGTCCGCGAGGAGTTGCATGCTGCCGCGATCAGGGACGATCGCAAACTCAAGCCTTCTGGAAACGCGGCATCGCGTCGCGCAGGATAGCGAGCCGTTCCAGCGGATCGGTGATTTCGAGCAGGTGCTGGCGTTCGGCGTCGCCGAGCGGCAACAGTTCGGCCAGCCGGAACCCCACCCAACTGGCGTCGTCGTAGCGTTCGCGCGGGCCGTTGCGCCACGACAGTCCGGCCTGCTCGGCGAGGCGCTCCAGGATCGCGGGCAGCAGCGAGAATTCGACCGGCACCGGAATGCCGGGCTCGTCGGGCCAACGACGGATTTCGCCGATCACCAGGCCATTGTCGCGGACGCGGGTCTTCTGGACCCGGAAGCGGGCGCCCCCGATGACGCTGATGCCGAGCAGCCCGTCGGGCAGCGTGTCGAAATCGACGATGCGCGCGAGCGTGCCGATCGCCGCCGGCAACGCAGGCTCGCCGGCTTCCTGACCTTGCATGATCAGGCAGACACCAAAGCCGCCATCGCCACGCGCGCATTCGCGCACCATGTCGAGGTAACGGACCTCGAAAATCCGCAGGCCAAGGGTGCTGCCCGGAAACAGCACGGCGTTCAGCGGAAACAGCGGAATCTCATGACGCTTCACGACCCGAGTCTAGCCGCCGCGCAACGCGTCGAGAAAGCGCTTCGGTGCATTCTCGAACCCGCCGTTGGACATGAGCACCACGTGGTCGCCGGCACGTACTTCGGAGGCCAGCACCGCGATCAAATCCGCGACCGACGTGGCCGCCTCGCCGCGGCCGCCCAGCGCATCGATCACGCGGTGCGCGTCCCAAGGCAGTTCTGGGCGCTTCAGCAGCACCACGCGATCGGCGTCGGCGAGCGAAGGCGCAAGCGCCGCGGCATGCGCACCGGCGCGCATCGAATTGGAGCGCGGCTCCAGCGCGACCAGGATGCGGGCCTTGCCCACCTTCGCGCGCAGGCCCGCCAGCGTGGTCGCGATCGCGGTCGGGTGATGCGCGAAGTCATCGTACACGTGCACGCCGTTCACTTCGCCCAACGATTCCATCCGCCGCTTGACGCTGGCGAAACCGGCGAACGCCGGCAGCAGCGCAGCGGGATCGACACCCGCGGCGCCCGCGGCGGCCAGTGCCGCCAACGCGTTCATCACGTTGTGGCGGCCGGTGAGGTTCCAGCGTATTTCGCCGATCGCATCGCCGCGATGACTCACCGCGAACACCGAGCCGTCCGCTTCGACCAGCCGCGCGCGCCAGTCACCCGCCTCGATCCCGAAGGTATCGACGGGCGTCCAGCAACCCATCGCGAGCACCTCGGCGAGCCGCGCGTCCTCGGCGTTGACGATCAGACGACCGTTTCCCGGAACCGTGCGTACCAGATGGTGGAATTGCCGCTGGATCGACGCCACGTCCGGAAAGATGTCCGCGTGGTCGTATTCGAGGTTGTTGAGGATCGCGATGCTCGGTCGGTAATGCACGAACTTCGAACGCTTGTCGAAGAACGCGGTGTCGTATTCGTCGGCTTCAATCACGAATAGCCGGGAAATGGTGTCAGGGACAATTTCGGATGGTCCACTCATAGCCCCAGCGTGCGTTCTTGGAAATTGTCCCTGACACCATTTCCCCCCGATTCTCGCCGACACCCCGAAATTCTCCGGCACGCCGCCGACCAGGAACCCGGGGTTCAAGCCCGCGGCCTCCAGCAGATGCGCCAGCAGGCTCGTGGTGGTGGTCTTGCCGTGGGTGCCCGCAACCGCGAGCACTTCGCGCCCGCGCAGCACGTGCTCGCCCAGCCACTGCGGACCCGACACGTAGGGAAGCTGCGCATCCAGCATGTATTCGACCGCCAGATTGCCGCGCGACAACGCGTTGCCGACCAGCACGAGGTCCGGCGCCGGCTGCAGATGTTCCGCCGACCAGCCTTCGTGCAGCTTGATGCCAAGCGCGCGCAACTGGTCGCTCATCGGCGGGTACACATTGGCGTCGGAGCCCGTCACCTGCAGCCCGAGTTCGCGCGCCAGCGCCGCGATTCCGCCCATGAAAGTGCCGCAGATGCCGAGGATGTGGATGCGCATGGGATTCGCCGGCGAGCGCCTCAAGCCATTCCGAGCAGGTAGGCGCCGAACGCGGCGATGACGAAATTCGTGCACGCGAGCAGCAGCAGCACCAATATCCCGCCCACGACCGGGATCTCCATCGCGCGACGCAGGATGTTGACCGAAATGCACACCTGCCAGACCGCGAAACCGAACACCGCGAATGCCGCAAGCATTTCGGCACCGGTCACGTCCTCGGGCTTCAGCGCGTGCGCGCCGCTGGCCTGCATCGGCATCAGCAGCAGCAACGGCATCGCGATCAGTTCGAACAGGAAACTGGTCGCGATGAGCGCGATCGCCGTCTGCACGAAGCGCTCGCCCTTGTGCCGCCACCGGAGCACCACGTACAAGGCATACAGGGTCGCGAGGGTACCGAGTACCGAAGCCCCGACTGCCGCCGGCCGGGCCTCACGCAATCGCACGTCGAACAGGGACGCGAAAAGCAGGCTCGCCACCAGCAGCCCGATCAGCAGCCGCGCCGAATACGGCATCTCCTCCGGGCCGTGCCGGAACAGGCACAAGTCGCGCACGCTGGCGAGAAACGCGAGCAAGCTCAGGCGCGGGCTCGAGTGCGCAGCGTCGCGAGCAAGCGCTCGCCGATCGCCTCGATGTCGCCCACGCCGTCGATTTCGGTCAGCAATCCGTGCCCCGAATAGAACTCCGCCACCGGCGCGGTTTGCGCGGCATACACCGCAAGACGTTTGCGCACGGTTTCGGGATTGTCGTCGGCGCGGCGCTCCTGTTCGAAACGGATCCGGCAGCGCTCGACGATCACGGCGTCGGACACGTTCAACTTCACCACCGCATCGAGCGGCTGGCCCAGGCGCGCGAGCAACGCGTCCAGCGCGTTCGCCTGCGCAAGGTTGCGCGGATAGCCGTCGAGGATGAAACCATCTGCCGTGTCGGGTCGCGCAAGGCGCTCTTCCAGCAGCCCCAGCACGATCTCGTCGGACACCAGTTGCCCGGATTCCATCACCGCCTTGGCTTTCAGGCCCAGTGGGGTGCCGGCTTTCACCGCCGCGCGCAACAGGTCGCCGGTCGAGATGTGCGCGATGCGAAGTTCCCCCTTCAGCCGCTTGGCTTGGGTGCCCTTGCCCGATCCGGGCGCGCCGAGCAATACGATGCGCATGCGATTCCTTGGTCGGCCCGCAGCGTTGCGGCGCCTTCATTACAAACTGCCGAGTGGCGGGTTACGCTAACGGCTGCGCAACCGCCCCGTCAACGCCGCGCCAGAATCGGAACCCGCATGCACGCGACCCAGAAAGTCCCAAGCCCGAAGGCAACGGGCAAGCTATTGTACGCGCAGTCCGGCGGGGTCACCGCGGTGATCAACGCCACCGCCGCGGCGGTGATCGAGGCCTGCCGCAAGCACAGGATCACGGCCTACGCGGCGCGCAACGGCATCCTGGGCGCGCTGCGCGAGGACCTGATCGATACCACGAAGGAGACGTCGGTGGCAATCCGCGCGCTCGCGCACACCCCGGGCGGCGCGTTCGGCTCGTGTCGGGTGAAGCTCAAATCGCTGGACGACGACCGCGCGAAGTACCGGCGCCTGATCGAGGTGTTCCGCGCCCACGACATCCGCTGGTTCCTCTACAACGGCGGCAACGACTCGGCCGACACCGCGCTGAAACTGTCGAAACTCGGCAAGACGATGGGTTACGACCTCCGCTGCATCGGCGTGCCCAAGACGGTCGACAACGATCTCGCAGTCACCGACTGCTGCCCGGGCTTCGGCTCGGTCGCCAAGTACACCGCAGTCAGCTTGCGTGAATGCGCGCTGGACGTGATGTCGATGATGGACACCTCGACCAAAGTGTTCGTGATGGAGGTGATGGGCCGCCACGCCGGCTGGATCGCAGCCTCAGCGGCGCTGGCCGGCGAAGGCCGCGATGACGCACCGCACATCATCCTGTTCCCGGAACTCGAATTTGATCCGGAAAAATTCCTTGATCGGGTGCGCGAAACGGTGGAGCGCGTCGGCTGCTGCGTGGTCGCGGCCAGCGAGGGCATCCGCTACGCGGACGGCGGCCTCGTCGCCGACGCGAACGCCGGCACCGATGCATTCGGGCACACCCAACTCGGCGGCGTCTCGCCTGCTCTGGCCGGTATGGTGCGCGACAAGCTGAAACTGAAAACGCACTGGGCGCTGCCCGATTACCTGCAGCGCTCGGCGCGCCACGTCGCGTCGAAGACCGATCTGGACCAGGCGCTCGCAGTCGGCAAGTCCGCAGTGGAACTGGCGCTGGCAGGCGAGAATGCGGTGATGCCGGTCATCCAACGCACCTCGGACTCGCCGTACCGATGGAAGATCGCGGCCGCGAAGCTCGATGAGATCGCCAACCGCGAAAAGAAGCTGCCGCGTTCCTTCATCACCAGCGACGGCTTCCACATCACCGCCTCCGCACGCCGTTATCTCGCACCGCTGATCCGCGGCGAGGCGCCGCCGCCTTACAACAAGGACGGCCTGCCGCAATACGTCACGCTGAAAAACGCAGCGGTGCGCAAGAAATTGCCCGCGTTCGATAGGTAGGTTGGGTTGAGCCCGCGCTTCTTGCGGGCGAAACCCAACATTGTCGGCTCGACCCGTTGGGGTTCGCGAGAAGCCGCTCACCCCGACCTACGGCGCTGAAAAACCTTGCGGTGATCAGAAAGTTGCCGGCGTTCGACGATCGCCGGTAGGAGGGCCGGAAGGCCCGATCGGCGCATCGGCTGTCGGAGGGCCGGCAGGCCCGATCAGGTGCTTCGAGAAGCCGAACGTCCTGTGTGGACGCTGGCCGCGGCGCGTCGCGGATCGGGCCTGCCGGCCCTCCAACTTTCTGGTCACCGCAAGGTTTTTCAGCGCCGTAGGTGGGGGTGAGCGGCTTCTCGCGAACCCCAACGGGTCGAGCCGACAATGTTGGGTTTCGCCCGCAAGAAGCGCGGGCTCAACCCAACCT
>JBOHYT010000094.1:0-1907 GCA_050738055.1 Rhodanobacteraceae bacterium | reverse complement strand
AAGTGGACCTGTCTCCCGGCAATCCCGTACACCATTACCTGGACATGGTGGCGGACGCCCCACAGGATCTCGCGATCACGCAACCCGAGCTGCAGGGCATGCACAGCCTGATCGTGCAGGCCAACCGGTTGTTCGACTCGCACCACTACCAGAGCTACCGTTTCCTGCTGTCGCTTTCCGACCAGCTGCGCGGTCATGGCGGCGGCCTGGAGCATCATCAATCGAGCGACAACGGTCTCTTCGCCGACCTGCTGGTGGACAAGCAGATGTTCCTTGGCGAAGCCAGCCTGATGCCGCACGAGTACGTGCACTCCTGGAACGGGAAATTCCGCCGTCCCGCCAAGCTCTGGCAGCCGAACTTCCAGACCCCCGAGCACACGCGCATGCTGTGGGTGTACGAGGGGCTTACCAATTACTGGGGCGAGGTGCTCGCGGCACGCAGCGGTCTTTTCACGCCCGCGCAATATCGCGCCATGCTTGCCTACACCGCTGCCGGTCAGGATCACCGGCCCGGACGCGAGTGGCGCCCACTGATCGACACCACGGTCGGCGAGCCAATGGGCGGCTTTGGAGTCGAGTACGGAAACTGGCGCCGCGGGGACGATTATTACGACGAGGGCGTCCTGATCTGGCTTGGTGTGGACGTCAAGATCCGCGAGTTGACGCACGACCAGCGCTCGCTCGACAACTTCGCCAAGGCCTTTTACGGGATGGACAACGGCAGCTACGTCACCAGGACCTACACGTTCGACGATCTGGTCAAGGCATTGAACGCGGTCGCGCCCTACGACTGGGCAAGCTACCTGCACAAGCTGCTCGACGACACCAGCGACCATGCGCCGCTCGCTGGGCTGACGGGTTCCGGCTGGAAGCTGGTGTATTCGAACACGCCGAATCCCTATGAAGAAGCGCGCGGCGTCATCCACCACTTCACCCGCACCCTGTTCTCCGTGGGCTTCACGACCAACAATCAGGGTGTGATCGGGGATGTCCTGTGGAACTCGCCCGCGTTCAAGGCCGGGCTCGCCCCCGGCATGACGCTGGTTTCCGTCAACGGCTTGACCTTCAGCCCCGCGGCGTTCCTGCATGCGATCGCCGATACTTCCCATCTGGGACACGGCAAGCTGGTATTCGTGGCCAGCGGTTCCGGGATCACGGACACGTACACACTCGACTACCGCGGAGGCTTGCGCTACGCGCACCTCGAGCAGATCAACGGCACGCCGGATTACCTGGACCGGATCATTGCACCCGTCAAGCGCTGAACGGGAGTTGCGTTCGCGGGGGGTGGACGCCGTGCCGACCTTTTGCGATGTCCTCCAGTCGAAATCGTCGTCAGGGATGGCGTCTGGGTTCGTTGCGCCGCAACTCGCGGCGGGTCGTGCTGGCCGTCCATTGCAACCCTTGGACGGCGTTTTCTTGGGAAGCGACGGCGTTCTTCGCCAAGGAGTCCAAGTGAGGTACGCCTTCGTCGCATGGGACCGGACTCACTATCCGGTTCGCCTGCTTTGCCGCGTACTGGAGGTATCCGTGGCGACCTTGCATGACTACTTGCATCGGCAACGCGCAAGATACGCCGCCCAGCAGCCAACCACCGCCGGAGGGTACTACTCGCCAGGACGGACACTCCGCGCTCCTTTTGATAGTTAGTATACTAACATTGACAAAATGATGTTTTATGTATAACACTCCGCCTGCCGGCTCGATGCCGCGTCATCGGAGGGTGGGGCATGAACAGTACGCGGGGATCTCTCCCGATTCGCCTTTCCGCCGCGATCGTCGTGGCACTCCTCGCCGCGCCATGGGCGCGCGCGCAGAATTCGTCCTCGGCGGACCAGACACGCACACATCAAACCAAGAACACGCCGGCGCTCACCACGTTGCCGACCATCATCGTCACAGCCAAC
>JBOHYT010000093.1:0-7664 GCA_050738055.1 Rhodanobacteraceae bacterium | reverse complement strand
GTGGAACATGAACCGGAACCAACCTGTTGACGTCCCGTTCATTGTGCGGTTGATTGAATCGGATGGCCAATCAGGCCGTTGCCGGGAGACCACGATGACAGGCAAGATGAAAGTTGCACGCGTTGTACCAGTTTCGCTGTCACTTGCCGCGGCGATTGCGCTGGCGGGATGCGGCGGCCAAGGCAACCCGCAGGCGCAGGCCACGCAGGCCAGCATGACGACCTCGGCGGCGACGGCGGCTTTGCCGCCCGGCGATGCCGGCGACAACCAGGCGCAGACTGCGCAACCGCAGTTTGCCCGCGTCGTCGCGGTGCAGCCGATCACCCAGTCCACCACGACCAGCAAACCGCACCAGGTGTGCCGCGATGAGCAGGTGGCCGTCCCCGAAACCTACAAGGACAAGAACCAGATCGGCGGCGCGGTGGTCGGCGGTCTGGTGGGCGCGCTCGCCGGACACCAGATCGGCGGCGGCAAGGGCAAGACGATCGCGACCGTCGGTGGTGCGGCCGCCGGCGCGTTTGCCGGGCACGAAATCCAGAAAAAGCACCAGGAAGACAACCAGACCCAGATGGAAACGCGCAACGTGTGCCACACCGTCACGGAAAAGACCAGTTCGACCAAGACGGTGGGCTACGACGTGACGTACAGCCTGGACGGCCGGACCGGACACGTCCGGTTGGACCACAACCCGCGTGTCGGCACCGGTCTGCCGGTACGCAACGGGGTCGTCGTTGCGGGTGGCGGCGAGCCGGGCAGTTACTACCAGTGATTTTGTTCGTACCACGCACGAAAGGAGATGCACCATGTGGAAGCCAACGTTCAAGGGTACGGCCACGCGAAGCGTGGTGTCCGTCATCTGCCTCGCAGTCGCCGCGCTGTTGCTGGCGAGCTGCGCGCCCGCGTACAACACGCGCCCGGGCTATGGGCCGCCGCCGGGCGCCTATGGCGCGCCGCCGCCGCCGGGGCCCGGCTACGCCGGCCGCGGACAGTGTTACCAGGGTTGTGGGTATGTCCGTGACATCCGCGAAGTGCAGCTCGGCAACAGCAATGGCGCCACGCTCGGCACCGTGATCGGCGCGGTCGTCGGCGGCCTGGTCGGCCATCAGTTCGGTGGCGGCAAAGGCAAGACGGCCGCCACGGTCGCAGGTGCGGTCGGCGGCGGCTTCGCGGGCCATGCGATCGGCGAGCGCACCGGCAACGGCAACTACGGCTGGCAGGTCGAGGTGCAGCTCAACAACGGCCAGTACGCCACTGTCACCCAGCGCAACCCGCCGCAGGTACGCGTCGGCGACTACGTGATGATCCGCGGCGATCAGGTCTATCGGGATTGATTGCGATCGTCCCCTGATGCTGCGTTGAAAGAGCCCTCCAACAGGAGGGCTCTCTCGATATTGGCGGCGTCGACAAACCGGCCCAGTTCGAGGCAACTGGCAGAAACGCCGGCTCCGTCGCTGCACTCCTTGAGCCGGCCTACGCCAACTGGCAGTTTTCGTTTCTTGCAGGGTCCGCTTTTATCCGCTTTGATCCGCTTTTATCCGCGTCCAAAGGGTTTTTGGCTTTTGCCTCGGCACACATGTTTCAATCAACCGCGTAGAACTCGTGATCGCCGATCGTCGCGATCGGGTTCTTTGCCCACGGCGCGGTCGAGCCGAGCTTGATGAAATGGTTGGCGCCCGGAACCACCAGCTTGCGGTCGGACGCGGGCTCGTTCCAGACCGCGATCGCCTTGCCGGCGATCTGCCAGGCCTTGTTCCAGGCCTTCTGGTTGTCGATCCGGAAGTTCTTCGAGGTCGTCGTCAAGGCAAACTGGTGCGGCGCAGTGACCACGTCGCAGAGGGTGCTGCCGTAACGTCCCGTGCCAAGGCGGTCGAGCGCGACTTCGGCGACTGCCAATTGGCCGCGGGTGGGTTGACTGCGTGCCTCCATGTATACGGTGGCAGCCAGACAGGTTTGGTCGGCGACGGGCCGCGGAAGTAGTGCGACCATGCCGAGCAACAGGCCCAAGGTCATCGGGTCGTTCTCCTATGCAAGGCACCACATGCCGGATCAGGCCGGCACCTGGCTTGGAACACGACGCGCAAGGGTTGCGCCGCGAGAATGGAAGTTGGTGGGGACCCGGAAGCGGTCACCGGCAGGGGCCGGGGCTGGCGGGGTGCCACGTTGCACCAACGGTTTTGGAAACCTGCCTGCACGCGCGGCGCGGACTCCCGGGCCATGCGCTTGCCCCGGCGCGAGCGACGACCGGGTTGGCAAAGTCGGGGGAAGACTAAGGGCGGTTTGCTGGCAGCACAAGTGCCAACACGCCCGCAAAAAGCGATCCGTTTAGATTAAGTTACGGTTCATACTTAATGTACTTCTGCAAAAGATGCCATAAAAGTGCCTGATTTGCCTGCCGCGGAACGTTCGATCTTCCGTCGGGTGGCTTCGGCGAAACCTGAACCGTAGGGGTGCAGAAAACCTTCAGCCTCCGGTAGCGGCGATGGTGGCGATGCGGCTGGAGGGCCTGCCCGGCGGACTCGGGGCGCGGCGGTGTAACGCGACAGGCGGGGGCTGGTGCCCGACCGCAACGCGCGGACGGACTTCGCCCGGCGCGCGGGCCGCGCGGCGGTGCGCGCCATCAGGTATCGAATCTCGATATCACGTGATAAATCGAATCAAGCACGTTGATTACATCGGGAATATCCAGCGGCGCGACCACCAGTGCATCGGTGATTGTGGCGTCGCTTGTGGCGTCCAGTACCCGGAGGGCCCCTCCACCCGGCAGCGCAATGGAGCCGGGCGGCAACGGCACTGCGCCGCGCAAATGGATCATCCGGTATTTGTGGCCGCCACGGTAGTGCAGCCGGGCAGCGACTTCCTGGCCCGGGTAGCAGCCCTTTTCGAACGCCACCGCGCCGAGATGCTCGAGGCCAAGCGCCGGCGGCAGGAACTGGTGGTCGCCCGCGGGCAGGTGGGGCAAGCCCTCGCGGATGTCCTGCAGCCGCCATGCCATTCGCGCGGCGGGATCGACTGGCTGCGGGGACGGATCGAGGCGCAGGCTGCGCGAACCGTAGCCGAGTACGACGATGCCCTCGTCGAACCGCGCCATTCCCGATGGGAGCGGATCGCCGGCACGGCCCGTGAAGGTCCGCGCGGCGAGCGTGACGCGCTTGCGCAGCACGTAGCGCGACAGCGCGGTACAGAGGTCCTGTGCGTCGCCGCCGCGCAGCACCGCCAGCAGGGTTCCGTCGCCGGCATCGGCCAGATGCATCAGCGCGCGGACGCGGCCCTGCGGATCGAGCCATGCGTTCCATTGCCAGTGACCCGGCGCCAGCGCATCGAGGTCGGCGGAGAACTGGGCCTGCGCGAAGTCGCGTGCGTCGGCTCCCCCGATCGCCATACAAGGAACGTTCGCAATCTTGGGGCAGGGCGCAGTCATCGGTACTTCCGGTCATGGGACTCGCCAACGGTACCATCAATGCGGAGCGCCGACGATCGAGCGGTGCGGCGACGATCGTCTTCCCGAAGCGTCGATCGATCACCATGGCGGACCGCCAAGCAACTCCACGCAAGCGGACACGGAAACTGCGCAGCCAGCGCCACAGCCGGCGTCGTCGCGGCGCGAGAAGCGCACGAAACGCGTCACGGTATTGATGACGCCCGCCGACAAGAAAACCATCACGGCCCGCGCGCGCGCGACGGGCGTATCCGTCACGGGCCATGCCCCAGCAATGTGGTGTCGATGTACGCGGTTCGCCAACCAACAGGGCGTTCAATGCCGGCTTGAACTGGCGGAAACCGGGACGCCGTCGCCCGACAGCGTCTCACCTGGCACCGGCAGGCCAACCTCTTTGCACAGGGCCGTGAAGCGCGGATCGTGCTGATAGGGCAGCACGAAGGGATCACTGAGCAGGCTTTTGACCAACGCCGTACCGTGCCCGGTCCAGGTACGCTGCAGCCACTCGAACATCTCGTCTGGTTGCTTGCGTACCGCGTACAGGTCGGCGACCGTGTACGGCTCGGTCTTGCCGTACTTGGCGATGTAATTGCGCAAGGCGGCGTCGGCCTGCTCGCGATCAGGACCGATCTGCTGCGCCGCAAGCAGAAGCCACCGTTGCGCCCCCGGATCGGTCTCTTGCCGGGCATCGTGCACAGCGGCGGCAGCGTCGCCGCGCAGGATGTCGATCTCGCCCAGACCCGCGTATAGATACGGGAAATCCGGCTGCAAGGCCAGCGCCTTGCGAATCGCCTGCTCGGCAGCGTCGAGCCGTCCTTGCGCCATCAGGACGCCAGCCGCATCGGAGTACCAGTCGGCACGCAGCGGATCGGTGGCAATCGCTTCGCGGATCAGATCGATCGCCGGCTGCAATTGTCCCAGGACCTGATATCCGTAGGACAGGAAAGCCATGATGTCGACAGCTTCGACAAGTTGGTGCGCGCCAACTTCACTCCGCGCCAGATCGGGATGCTCTTCGGGGACCGGACGTCCTATCCCGAGTATCTGACCGGCGGCATCGATCGCTTGCAGAAGCGCTATGACGCGCTCGTACAGCAGTATCTGGCGGCGCATCGCCAAGTTGTCAACGGGACGTCGGTTGCGTCCACCAGGTAACCGGGGGCGCCTGTCGGCTGTCCAGCCGGTGCCAAGTCACACGCCCCGCGAAGCGGGGCGTGTTTTTTGTGCGCCCGATCGGGCGCGCCTGCTTGCGACCTGCTCCCCTGCGACCCGTATCAACCCGTCGCAGGTCAAGCCCTTAAGCGGTGGTTGGCTATGCTCGTCATTCCCGCGGACGCGGAGATGACGGCGTTAAGTAAGTGCCATTTGACCTAAGGCGGATCATTGGTAGCGCGAAGCGGAACGGTTGGCAGAACCTGTGCCAGAATCCGGATACCTCTTTTCAATGCGATCGTCCATGATCGCTGCTCCTGGACGACCGGATGAGCGAACGGTCCTCCGTCAGGCGTGCACCGGAACGGCCTTCCATCCATGGGCTGACTCTCCACAACAGCCTCTACGAACGGTCCTTGCGCGGCAAGTTGCCTCGCGAGGGCGGCGCGATTCATGCGACAATGCGCGACGATCATCGGCGTCGAGGCCGACGAGGGGTTCGTGTTGCGCAAGCAGTGACGAAGGAATCCAAGGACATGCCCAATACCCGACCGACGTCGCCGCACCTCGGCATCTATCGCTGGCGCATCAACATGCTGCAGTCGACGCTGCACCGGTTGACCGGGTTGTACCTTTGTCTCGGCGCGCTGCTGGTCGCTTGGTGCCTGATCGCCGCCGCGGCCGGCGGCGCGGCCTGGCTGGTGTTCGCCGGGTTCTGGGGTGGCACCTGGATCGGCTGGATCCTGTTGTTCCTGTGGACGTGGGCGCTGTGGTTCCATCTTTGCAACGGCATCCAGCACCTGGTGCGCGACGCCGGCAGCGGTTACGGGCCGCCGCTGCGTGATCGCACATTCGCACCGTCGTACTGGCCGATGGGCTGGCTGGTGATCGCCGTCAGCCTGGCGCTCACCGTGCTGGTGTGGGTGTTGCTGGCGATGCGCATTGCCGGAGGTGGAGCATGAGCGGTTATCCCGGCCAGGAAGGCATGCGCACGCCGCTGAAAGTCGCGCGCGGCGCGGGTTCATCGAAGACCGGCGTCCGGCATTGGTGGGTGCAACGCGTCACCGCGATTGCGCTGGTGCCGCTATCGATCTGGTTTCTGTTCGTGCTGGGTGCGGTGCTCCACGCCACCGACTATGCGAGCGTGGTGGCCACGATCGGCCAGCCGGCGAACGCGCTGTTCCTGATCTTCTTCAGCGTGTGCATTTTCTGGCACGGCGCGCTCGGCCTGCAGGTGATCATCGAGGACTACGTGCACACCCGCTGGCTGGAAGTGACGCTGCAGATCGCGCTGCGATTCGGGGCCTGTCTGGGCGTGCTGGCCTGCGTGATGGCGGTATTCGCGGTGTGGCTCACCGGCGCCGCCTACTACTGATCCGCGTACAAGGGACGCACATGCCCAACGAGAGCTACAAGGTCGAGACCCACGAGTACGACGTGGTGGTGGTCGGTGCGGGCGGTGCCGGGCTGCGCGCCACGCTCGGCCTCGCGGCGAAAGGGCTTTCCGCCGCCTGCATCAGCAAGGTATTTCCAACCCGCTCGCACACGGTCGCCGCGCAGGGCGGCATCGCCGCGGCGCTCGGCAACATGGGCGAGGACGACTGGCGTTACCACTTCTATGACACGGTGAAGGGTGGCGACTGGCTGGGTGACCAGGATGCGATCGAGTACATGTGCCGGGAGGCGATCCCGGCGGTGATCGAGCTGGAACATTTCGGGATGCCCTTCTCGCGCACACCGGAAGGCAAGATCTACCAGCGCCCGTTCGGGGGCCACACCGTCCGCCATGGCGAGAAGCTCGCACAACGCAGTTGCGCGGCGGCCGACCGCACCGGGCATGCGATGCTGCACACCATGTACACCCAGGCGTTGAAACACGACGCAAGATTTTTCGTCGAATACTTCGCGACCGATCTCGTCAAGGACCCCGCGGATGACAGGATCGTGGGCGTGCTCGCGATCGACCTCAACGAAGGCACCGTGCACTTGTTCCGCGGCCATGCGATCGTGCTGGCCACGGGTGGCTACGGGCGCGCGTACTTTTCCTGTACCTCCGCGCACACCTGTACCGGGGACGGCGGCGGCATGGCGATCCGGGCCGGCATCGCGATGCAGGATCTCGAATTCGTGCAATTCCACCCCACCGGCATTTACGGGGCGGGCTGCCTGATCACCGAGGGCGTGCGCGGGGAAGGTGGTTATCTCACCAATTCCAAGGGTGAGCGCTTCATGGAACGCTACGCACCCAATGCCAAGGACCTCGCGTCGCGCGACGTCGTCAGCCGCGCGATGACGCTGGAGCTCCGCGAGGGCCGCGGCGTCGGCGAACATGCCGATCACTTGCTGCTGAACCTTGCGCACCTCGGTCCGGAGGTGCTGCGCGAGCGGTTGCCCGGAATTTCCGAGAGCGCGCGCATCTTCGCGGGCGTGGACGTCACCAAGGAGCCGATCCCGGTACTGCCCACCGTGCACTATGACATGGGCGGCATACCCACCAATCATCACGCCGAGGTGGTGCAGAAGGTCGGCGACGATCCCGACGCCGTGGTGCCGGGCCTGTTCGCGATCGGCGAGGCGGCCTGCGTATCGGTGCACGGCGCCAATCGCCTGGGCACCAACTCGCTGCTGGATCTGTTGGTGTTCGGCCGTGCGGTGGCCGATCGTTGCGCCGAGATCATCCAACCGCACACGCCACATCATGACCTTCCGGCCGACGCGCTCGACCCGGCGCTGACCCGGCTCGACCGGTTGCGCCATGCCGACGGTGGTACGCCGACCGCCGAACTGCGCCTCAAGATGCAGAAAACCATGCAGACCGACGCCGCGGTGTTCCGCACCGCCAAGACGCTCGAGGAAGGCTGCACGAAGATCGACGAGGTGTACGCGCAATTTGCCGATATCCGGGTCAGCGACCGTTCGCTGATCTGGAATTCGGACCTGGTCGAGACCTTCGAACTGGCCAACCTGCTGGGGCAGGCGGTCGGCACGATGCACTCGGCCGCGCAGCGTCCGGAGACCCGCGGAGCGCATGCCCGCGACGACTTCCCCGAACGCGATGACGTCAACTGGATGAAAC
>JBOHYT010000092.1:0-4334 GCA_050738055.1 Rhodanobacteraceae bacterium | reverse complement strand
GTTGACATCTGTGGCTGCTCGACGCTGTGGACGCCCACACGCATCATCGACGACGCGATCGAGCGCGTGCGCGTGCAAGTTGGTGCCGGCAAGGTGCTGCTCGGCCTGTCCGGCGGCGTGGATTCTTCTGTCCTCGCTGCGCTGCTCGAAAAAGCGATCGGCGACCAGTTGACGTGTGTATTCGTCGACACCGGTCTGCTGCGCTCGGGGGAGGGCGACCAGGTGATGGAAACGATGGCGCGCCACATGGGCGTCAGCGTGATTCGCGTCGACGCCGCAGAACGCTTCTATGCCGCGCTCAGCGGCATCGATGACCCGGAAGCCAAGCGCAAAGTCATCGGCAAGCAGTTCATCGAGGTATTCGACGAGGAGGCGCACAAACTGCAGGACGTCAAATGGCTGGCGCAAGGCACGATCTACCCGGACGTGATCGAGTCGGCGGGCGGGGCCACCGGCAAGGCGCACGTGATCAAGTCGCACCACAACGTAGGCGGTCTGCCCGAGAAGATGAACCTCAAATTGCTGGAACCGCTGCGCGAACTGTTCAAGGACGAAGTCCGCCGCATCGGCGTCGAACTCGGCCTGCCGCGCGAAATGGTTTATCGCCATCCGTTTCCCGGGCCGGGCCTCGGCGTGCGGATCCTCGGCGAGGTCAAGCGCGAGTACGCGGAAATTCTCAAAGAGGCCGACCGCGTTTTCATCGAGGAACTCCGCGCCGCGGATCTGTACGACAAGGTCAGCCAGGCCTTCGCGGTGTTCCTGCCGGTGAAGTCGGTCGGCGTGGTCGGCGACGGTCGCGCCTACGAATGGGTGATCGCATTGCGCGCGGTCGAGACCATCGACTTCATGACTGCACACTGGGCGCACTTGCCTTACGAATTTCTCGGCAGAGTTTCCAACCGTATCATCAACGAGTTGAACGGTATTTCTCGCGTGGTTTATGACATCAGCGGCAAGCCGCCCGCGACGATCGAGTGGGAGTGATTCGGCCTTCGTGACTCGGGGCTGGTAGGTTGGGGTGAGCGGCTCTTCGCGAACCCCAACAGATTCCCCATCATGCAGACGCGCGCGAATCGATCAGGGCGATGGTGCAATGCGGGCCTTGCGGGGCCGGCGCACGACACGCACCTTGCCGCTGCTCCCGCCGCCGCAGAAGAATTGGCTGGCACCGTCGGACTCGAGCCCCGATACCGCAACGTCGGGCGACATCCCGAGACGATCCAGGACTTTCCCGGTACGTGGATCGATCCGCCGCAATTCGCTTTCTTCGTCTTCCCGGGTGCCGTGCCAGAGTTCGTCGTCCACCCAGGTGACGCCGGTGACGAAACGATTGGACTCCAGGGTGCGCAGGACCTTCCCCGTTTCAGGGTCGATCTGGTGGATCTTGCGCGCAAGGTACTCGCCGACCCACAGCGACCCTTCCGCCCACGCAAGACCGGAGTTTCCGCCGTTCCCGGGTGCCGGGATGGTCGCGAGCACGTGTCCGGTCTCGGGATCGATTTTCTGGATGCGGTCTTCGGCAATCTGGAACAGGTGCGTGCCGTCGAAGGCGGTGCCCGCGTGCGCGGCAACGTCGATCGACCGCAGCAGTTTGCCGCTGCCCAGATCCACGGCGCCCAGCTTGTCCCCGGCCGCGATCCAGACGCGCTTGCCATCCCAGGTGACGCCGTTGACACGATCGACGCCCGGGAACGGACCGTACTCACCCTCGATTTCAGCCGTCGACCGTTTCACGATTGCTCTCTCCAAGACGGGAACGGCGTCATCCTACTCGCCCGGCAAGGGGGCAGGGAGCAACAAGGCTGTCGCGAATCCCGGCATGGGCGGCGTCACCCAGCGACGCGCGCGCCCGCGGCCGAATGACTGCAGCTTGCCGGCCGCCGCAAGCGCATCCAGCGCGCGCTGCACGTTGCGCTGGCTCATCGTCAACGCAAGCGCCAAGGCCGAACTCGACCATGACTCGCCATCGGTGAGCAAGGCCAGCACCGCCGCGTGCTTTTCTTCCGCGGGTTGTGCCAGCACCACGACCTCGCGCGCACGACGTGGCGCCAGCGCGAAGCCGCGTTGCGTAGCGTGAATCATGGCCACAGCTCGAAGCGCGTTGCGCAGGCGCCCGATCTCCACGCGCAGCCGCGCGCGGTGCGAATCGTCGACGAACCTGGTCCGGAACGCCTGTGCGATCAACGTATTCCTCGGTACGTCTTCCGGCCATGCTTTGCCAAGCGCATCGGCCAGCGCGAACAACACCGGGCGCGAGGCCAGCGAAATCGCCGTGCCTGCTTCGCGCACGGCGTGGCGACACGCGTCCACCACCAATGCCTTCGATGCCAGCAACGTTTCCACGTCGTCGAGGCGGAGCGACCGCACTTCGCCGCGCGCCATCAGGCGCGCCGCCGGCGCGTCGAGGGTACGCAACGCGACTTCGACTTCCGCCGCCAAAGCTGGAATATCGGCTTCACGCGCGAAGCGTTCCGCACGTGCGAGCGCATCGCGCGCCGGTTTTGCCTGCACGCGCCGCATCGCAATCCCTGCAACGATGAGTTCATGGATGGTTCGCAGCGCCGGGGGCAACGGCGCGGGATCGAATCGCGCGAGCGCGCGTCCGGCGTCGTCGAGACGCCCGATCAAGACCAACCGCCGGATCGCGAGATAGCGGGCGTGCGCGGCATTCGCGTGGTCGCCGTGCGCCTCCAGCGTCGCGCGCGCCGCCTCCAACGCCTTTACGGGCCAGCCGAGATCGCGTGACGCGAACGCGATTTCGGCTTCGGCGACCATACAGCGTGCGCGTGCCACGGCCACCTTCGGGCCGAATGCCCGGCCTGCGCGCCGCACCAGCAGTTTCGCCCGATCGAAATCGCCGAGCTGCGCCATCGCGATGCCACGCAAGGCCAGCGCCGGCGGATCATCGCGCAGGGCGACCCGCTTCAGCGCCCCCAGCGGATCGCCCACCGCCAGCGCGCTCGCCGCGGCCGCGATCAGCGAGTCCATTTCTTATCGCGCCACATTTGTCACTCCCACCGGCGGGCCTCTGCTGCCTAAGCTGATCGCCAACCACCCATCAACCGCCGCATCGTAACGGCGGACAATCCGGAGGAGATGACCATGACAACCCACAAGACCGTCACACGCGACCAATGGCGGAAGGCGCGGCTCGATCTGCTGGAAGCGGAGAAGGACCTGATCCGGAAAAGCGACGAACTTGCCCAACGCCGTCAAACGCTGCCGTGGGTGCGGGTCGACAAGGATTACCGCTTCGACACCGAAGATGGCAGCGCTTCGCTGGCGGAGCTTTTCCGCGGGCGCTCGCAACTGCTCGTCTATCACTTCATGTTCGGCCCGGATTACACCGCGGGCTGCCCGTCGTGCTCGATGATTGCCGACGGATTCAATGGATTCGCCGAACACCTGGCGCACCACGACGTGATGCTGTGGGTGATTTCGCGCGCGCCGCTCGCCAAACTGCAGGCGTACAGGCAGCGGATGGGCTGGACGTTTCCCTGGGCATCGTCCAACGCAAGCGATTTCAACGCCGATTACGGCGTGGGCCTGAGCGAGCAGCAGCAAAACAAAGGCTACGAATACAACTTCCGCAGCAGCCCCCCGATGTCACGTTCGACACCCGATGCGCCCAACCAATTTGCGATCGCATGCGGTGTCGATGGGCGAACCTACCTGCGTGAACTGCCGGGTATGAGCGCGTTCGTGCTCGACGACGGCGCCATTTATCACACCTATTCCACCTACGCGCGCGGGCTCGACGGGCTGTGGGGCGCCTACCAGTGGTTCGATCGCGCACCGCGCGGGCGCAACGAGGCAGGCGGCATCTGGTGGCGCCGGCACGACGAGTACGGGCAGGGCTGAAGCAACGTGACCGGCCTCGCCGTCGCAACGTTTCCGAAGGAAGGAACATGATCGGGATCCACGACACGGCACGCATCCGCGGAACGGTGAATGGCGGCGTCGGCGCGCGCAGCTTCCGTGTTGCCGGGTGGCTGCAGCTCACGGCTGCGCCTGCCTTCGCAATGATGGCGTTGCTGACCGCCCTCGCTGGCAATCCGGCGGACATGCCGTGTCCGGCGCACGGCATGTCGCCGCTGAGCAGCATGGCGCTGATGTATCTCCTGATGGCCGCCTTTCACGCCGGACCATGGTTGAAGCGGGTTTCGGCATGGCATGGCGAAGCTCGCCGCCGCACCCGCGTCGGCCTTCGCAGGTTGGGGTGAGCGGCTCTTTGCGAACCCCGACAGATTCCGCCAGCATGCCGACGTGCGTTACCGCAGAGCGCACATTTCCGGTGACAAGAGTGTTGGGGTTCGCAGAAAACGCTCACCCCA
>JBOHYT010000091.1:0-7734 GCA_050738055.1 Rhodanobacteraceae bacterium | reverse complement strand
GCGAATTTCGCAGGGATCTGATTTGGCCGCAGTCGCAAATTTCCGTAGGAGGCGAAATTTACTTCCACCGTTGCACGAGGCCCTACTCAGGGAGCGAGCGGGCGAACACCGGCGCGTCTCTGAATTTACGTTGCCAGCGCGCCGCCTAATCCGCATTGGCTTTTTGTCTGTGTCGGGAAATGGGTTCGATCCCGCCTCTAGCCACCATCGAATTCGAAAAGTCCATGTTTCCATGGGCTTTTTTATTGAACACAATGATGGAGCCAGACTCGATCCGAGGTCCGGCAAGCGCGCCAAGTTTCGGGCTCGTCCGCATGGCCAATATCGATCCCATCATCGATGTCGCCTGCACCCCGCACGCGCTCGATGTCCCCGAAGACACACGCATCCACCTGTGCGTGTACCACGCGCGCTTGCCGCTGGTGCATCGCTCGACCATCGAGCACATGCTCGCTACCACGTTCAGCCGGCGCACCGAGGATGCAGTGTGGCAGCAGTCGGAAATCCGCCGCGCACTCGATACGCACCAGGAAGCCAACCAGTTGGTGCTGGCTTGTGCGAAGCGGCAGCGACCAAGGCTGGCGCTGGCACCCGCAACCCGGATTCACCAGGCGGCTCAGAGAAAGTTCACTGCCATGGATCGACCAGTTCGATGCCGCAACCTTCGAAATCGCGTACGTTGCGCGTGGCCAGCGCCGCCCCGCGCGAACGCACGATGCCGGCGATCATCATGCCGGATTGTCCAGCCGGGTGTCCCTGCGCGCGTCGCTGCGCCGCAATGGAGGCATAGGCGTCGGCAGCCGCATCATCGTAGGCCAGCACATGCCCGGTGAGCTTCTCGTCGAAAAGTCGCCGCAAGCCCAGCAACAAGCCGCTTCTGCGCCGACCTTCGGGTATGCAATACAGACCAAACAGCAATTCGCCGCGAGTGACGGCCGTCGTGAATACATCGTCTCCCGGCAACTCAGCTACCCATGTCATCACCTTGGGGTCTGGCACGGGCTTGAACAGCTCCGAAATGACATTGGTGTCGAGCACAAACATCAGCCGAAATCCGGCGGCTCACGCATGGGCTCACGCACCGGCAGTTCCAATTCGATGCCGCCATACGGTTCCACGACCGCACGGATGCTGTCCACCAACATCCGCCCGGTCAGCGGTTCCGCCTGCAACGAGGTCGACAGGATGCGACGTGCCTCCTCCTCCATCGAATGCCCGTGCTGCGCTGCCCGCAAGCGCAGCCGCGATTTGAGATCGTCGTCCAGATTGCGAATGGTCATGGTAGCCATGGGGCTCTCCAGCAGTGACTGCAATGATTGCATTGTAATCGACAGGGCGCGAAGACGCCATCAGCACCGCAACCCGTCACACCATCGGCTTGGTTGGCTTGGCAGCCGTTGCGTTCCGCGAGGCAACCGGACGTTGGAAATGCAACCGTGGACAACCAGCACCGGGGAGCGAACGTGGGTGAACTGACCGACACGGGAAAACGGTTCGTGCCAACCGCGGCAGCCGCGGTGCAGCGCGTCCGCAACGCCTGTTTCCATGCGTCGCAGGGAATTCATCACCCGGGGAAGCTTTTCTCGCTCCGGAGCCAACCGCCGAACGCGCCCGGGGCGAGCGACCGCCGATGGTTTGCAGGCGAGGTCGACGCGCCGTGGCCATGCGCGTCGTCGCACGACGCCGCAGGGTTCACCAGGTACCGCGGTGCTCGGGGATGCGGGCAATCAGCGGCAATGCCAAGACCAGCACGACCGCAATGACGGCGTAGATCCGTGCCTGACTGATCCCGGGCCGGGCGGTGTCGGCCATGATCGCGGTCGCGACCGCAACCGTGGCGATCTCGCCGATCTGGTTGAACAACGAGCGCATGGCCGCCAGCGTCGATGACTGCTCGGGCGCCAGCTGGAGTCCGGCGTTGCGGCTCGGCGGACTGATCGTTCCACCGCCGGCCCCGACCAGGAAGGTCGCCCCCGCGAGCCATCCAAACGGCGGGATGCCCGCGACGGGCGGCATGGCCAGCAGGAACGTGCCGACAGCGATCAACAGGCATCCCACGTACAGCGGTATGCGATAACCGGTCTTGCGGAGCGCCATCGTCACCGTGAACGACAGGAGGATCGCCGCAACGCCCTCGGCAATCAGCAACGTGCCCGAGCCGAGCGCGTCGATGTGATAGCGGTTGGCCGCATACAGCGGTGCCAGCAATATGATTCCTCCGGTCACGCCGCCAAACACGACGTTGACCAGGTTGACCGCGCCAAAGCCGCGCCCGTACCCGAACCGCGGCGCGATGAACGGGTGCCGGCTGCGCCGGATGTGCCAGACACACAGCGAGACCGCCGCGATCGCGACCAGCAACGGCAGCAGGAACCCGACGGATGCAACCCGCGAGGTGGGCTCACCGAGGTAGCTTGCGGCAAACATCGCCGTGAACAGCGACAATCCGACGAGCGCCAATCCGGTCAGGTCCACGCCGGCGTGGGGCACACGCCGGTGCGCCCGGTCATGCGGCACGTAGCGCAACGCCAGCAGCGTCACCGCGAGCCCGAGCGGCACGTTGACGAAAAAGATGTCGCGCCAACTCCAGTACGAAACGAACAGTCCGCCAAAGATCGGTCCGATCATCGTGCCGACCGGAAAGATGCTGCCGAACAATCCGACCGCGCGATCGCGGGCTTTGCCGAAGTAGTCGACGATAATCCCGGTTGCGGAGGGCGTGAACCCGGCGCCGCCCGCCGCCTGCAGCGCACGCAATCCAATCAGCGCGTAGATGTTGTCGACCAGGCCGCAACCGAGTGACGCGGCGGCAAACAGGAACACCGAGCCGAGGAACACCCGGCGGTGCCCATATTGGCTGCTGAGTTTGCCGCTCACCGGCAGCATCAGTACGAACCCGAACGAATAGGCGGTGATGACCCAGCCGGCCCAGTTGATCGAGGTGTGCAAGTCGCGCTGGATGGTGTGCAACGCCGTCGCGACGATGGTCGAGTCGATCGACATCATCATCAGCGCCATCGCGACGATCGCGAACACCGCGGCGCGGTTGACCGGCGCCACCTCGATCGCAGGCACGCGCGCGGCCGACCGATTCGCGCGCCACAAGGCGGCCACGGCGGATGTGTTCAGCATGTTCGGTGCCCGGCGGTTGGGAACGACCCCTTTGGGTGCCGCCTTGCGGTCGGCGGGATCGTCGGTAACCGGGGTAACGGGAGTATCGACCGCGATATTTTAACGCCAAGCGGGTCTCGTCCAGCCTGAAAAATCAGCCGCCAGACTTGCGCATTGTGCGCCGGTTAACGAAACGAGACGCCCGCCGCGGCGGCCTGTTGGCGATGTAGCGGCCCGCCGTCCCATGCCGGAAGTCACCCGGACCCCTGATGGCTGACACTCCAAACCTCGTCCGCCGGTATTCTCGGTCGCGCGTCCGGCGGTCCGTGACCCGGCGTCGGGCGTCCGGGAACGAGCGATCCCCATCACTCGGTGCGGGTAAACCTTTTTTCGGCGGCGTGCGTCCAATCCGACATGAACGATGCCGTGCTCGGCGCCTCTGTCTTCGCCATGGATCCCGACGAATCCGACGTCGAAACCGTGCTGGTGGCGCGAGCGCGCGAGCGTGAGGTCGCAGCCTTCGAGGCCCTGTATCGCCGTCACGTGGGTCGCATCCACGCATTGTGCCGACGGCTCGCGGGCTCACCCGCGCTCGCCGAAGACTGTACCCAGGAAGCCTTCGTGCAAGCGTGGAAGGCATTGCCGGGCTTTCGGGGCGACAGCGCCTTCGGTTCCTGGCTGCACCGGATCGCGGCCAACGTCGTGCTCGGCCACCACCGGGCCGCGCTGCGGCGTTCGGCATGGGTGCGGGAAGACAGCGATGACGCGGTCGAGTCCTTCGCCGCGCCGGCCGCACAGCCCGACGTCGCGCTGGACCTCGATCGCGCCATCGCCGACCTGCCACCGGGGGCGCGCGAGGTGTTCGTCCTCTACGACGTCGAAGGCTACAAACACAAAGAAATCGCGGCGCTGACGGGACTCGCCGTCGGCACCTGCAAGGCACATCTGCACAGGGCCCGCCGATTGTTGCGGGCGAGGTTGACAGCATGACGAACGACAACCACGACGAAAAGCTCCGGGACGCCCTCGCGGCGTTGCCACGGGAAATCGCACCCGAGCGTGATCTGTGGCCCGGCATTGCGGCACGGATTGCGCCGCGCCGCCACCGGTTGCAGCCGCTGCCGGTTGCGGCCGCCGTAGCCGGCTTGATCGCGATCGGTGTCCTCGCCGCCGCGCTGTCGATGCGCCATCCCCAAGCGCCGGCAACATTCGCCACCCGGCAACCGGCGACGCGATCGCAACCCGCGACGGGCACGCCCGTGCCGGATGCACGGGCGCGGAGCATCGCAGCAACCATCAGGAACAGCACCCGCCAGGATCCGCGGACCCAGGCCGTGCTGCTCGCGAACCTCGACCTCACGGAAACGTCGATCAGCAAAATCCAGCACGCACTGCGCACGGAGCCCGGGAACCCAAGCCTGCAACCCCTGCTTTACCAACAGTACCGAAACGAAGCCGTGCTCGTGGCCGCCGCGCAGCGCGTCCAGCTTCAAACCGACACAGGAGTCATCGCACCATGAGCCCGCTCAACTTCCGCAAGACGAAACGCGTCGTCCTTCCCGCCGTTGCCATGCTCGCGTTGCTCCTCGCGACGTTGCCCGCATTCGCCGGTACGCCGCTGGACAAGACCGTGTCGGCCACCGCGAACGGCCGCGTCCAGGTATCCAGCATCGCCGGCAGCGTCAAGGTCACGGCATGGAATCGCGACCAGATCCACATCGGCGGCACCCTCAGCCGGGACGCCAAACAGCTCGCCGTGGAGACGACCGCGTCCGGAGTCAGCATCCGTGTGGTTTTGCCCCACTTCAGCTTCGGCAGCCACGAAGGCAGCCGTCTCTTCATCCAGGTGCCGACGGCGAGTCATCTCGAAGTCCACACCGTCAGTGCCGACATCGACGCAAGCGGACTCTCGGGTCCGGTGCGGCTGGAAACCGTAAGCGGCAATCTCACCGCGGTTTCGACGTCCGCGAATATTTACGCGAATACCATCAGCGGCACCGTCAACGTGACCGGTTCGGCGCCAGACGCGAAGATCGACGTCCACAGCATCAGCGGCGGACTCCACATCCAGAACGTCAACGGCACTCTGAGCGCCGGCAGCACCAGCGGCGACCTTCGACTCACCGGCGACAACACGCTGCAAGGCGCGAAGGTCGACAGCACTTCGGGCGATATCCAGTTTGCGGCCACGCTCGGCCAGGGCGATTACGAATTCCATTCGGTGAGCGGCGATGTCGCTCTGTCGTTGCCCAAGGTTCCCGCCGCCAATTTCGACGTCTCGAGTTTCAGCGGCGACATCGACACCAACTTCGGTCCCACGCCGCAGCGCACCAGCGAGTTCGGTCCAGGCAAGTCGTGGCACTACCGGAGCGGTTCGGGCAACGCCGACATCCGCATCCGCACCTTGAGCGGTGACATCCGGGTTCATGCTGCGAATAACCACTGAACCTGCGCGCCAAACAAGTAAAAAGGAACAGCCATGCGCGCTGTCGTCGCGGCACTCCTTCTCGCGCCGGTCCTTGCGCTTTCGGCGATGCGCGCGGAGGCAGCGGCGCCGAAGCCGGCCGCCGCACCGGTGACGATTCCGAGCCTCGCTGCGTGGACGGGGAGCGATGGCACACCGACCGCCGCCGCGTGGCGGCACGCCGCGCACTTCTCGGTGGACAACGAGATCCAGCCCGGACACAACCTTCCGGCGCCGGTCGCAACCGAGGTCGCCGTCGGCTACACCCCGAGCGCGCTGTGGCTGCGCTTCGTCGCGAACGACCCGCACCCTCACAACATCCACATAAAATACCGAAGCCATGACGGCTTGAGCAATGCCGCCGAGTTCGTCGGCATGATCTTCAGTCCGTTCAACGACACCCAATGGGCGTACGAATTTTTCTGTACCGCGGCGGCCACGGAATTCGACGCGTTCCGGCAGCAAAACAACGAATACTCGTCCTTCGATGCCATCTGGTACTGCAACGCCCATCTGACCCCGACCGGCTACGTGCTCACGATCCAGATCCCGTTCCGCTCGCTCAAGTTTCCGCACAGCGACAAGCCGCAGACCTGGCGCCTGCTGTTCTTCCGCAATTGGGCGCGCAGCGTTCGTTACCAGATCACGCAAGTCAAACTCGATTACAACAGCAATTGCACCTTGTGCCAAGCCGAACTCGTGCGCACCCAGACGCCGATCCATTCGCAGGGCGGCAATTTCCTGCTGATCCCCCAGGCCACGGTGTCACAGACCGATGCCCGCGCCACGCCGGATTCCGCGCTCGCACAGGGCAGCCCGACCGCCGCCGCCGGACTCGATGCACGCTGGGCGATCCGTCCCGACCTCGAATGGTCCGCGACGCTCAATCCCAACTTCTCCCAGGTCGCGCCGGACGTCCTGCAATCGACCGTCAACCAGCGCTTCGCGCTCTACTATCCGGAAAACCGGCCATTCTTCGAGGAAGGCACCTGGGTGTTCAACACGCCGGGATTCAACTACGGGAAAAACAATGCCAACAACCAGTTCGTGGACACGCGTCAGATCGCCGACCCGCACTGGGCCTCGAAGGTGGTCGGGCAGGTCGGCAGCAATGCGATCGGCGCGCTCGTCGCCGACGACTCGCTCACCAACCTCCTGATGCCGGGCCCGGTGCAGTCGCAACTGCAATCCTTCGACTTCGCCACCCGCGACGGGCTGCTGCGCTACCGCCACGATTTCGCCGGCAACTCGGCGCTCGGCATGCTCGCCACCGACCGTACAGGCGGCGGCTACGACAACGGGCTGCTTGCCGTCGACGGCAGTTGGCAGATCGATCCGAGCGATACGCTGACGGCCCAGCTTGCGCACTCGGACACGACCTACCCGCAGCAGGTTGCCACGGCATTCGGCATCGCGCCGGGACGGGTCACGGGCAGCGGGTGGCTGATATCCCTGCAGCGCACGCATACCAATTACAACGCGAGCCTGCTGCTCGCCAGCGTCGCGCCCGGATTCCGCGCCGATCTCGGTTACCTGCCGCAGGTCGGGTACCGCGAGGCACAACCCCAGTTCGAATACGACTGGTACTCGAATGATTCCTGGTGGAACAGCGGGGGCTTGGGCGGCAGCTACGACTGGGTGCAGGCGAGCGGCGCAGGCCCCATCCTCAACCGCCAGGCACAAGTCTACGCGTTCGTGAACGCCGTGGGCCAAAGCAAGCTGGACCTGTATGCACGCCACGAGGATCAGTACTTCGGCGGCAAGACGTTCACCTTTGGCCAGGTTGAACTCGACGCGAGCGCACAGCCGCTGCGCTGGCTCCAGTTCGAACTGGACACCGTCACCGGCGGCGGTGTCGACTACATCGGCGTGCGCAAGGGGCAACTGCTTTCCATCGCGCCCTCGTTCACCCTGTCGCCCGGACAGCACCTGGAGATCGCCTTCGTCGGCAACTTCGAGCGATTGAACGTCGCAGGCGGCCGGTTGTACACCGCCGATCTGTACGACCTGCGGGCCACCTGGTACTTCAACCCGCGGATGTTCGTGCGCGCGATCGGGCAGGAGCAGAACATCCGCAACAACGTCGCGCTCTATCCGCCCGGCACGGCGAGCCGCAACCGCACGCTCGCGAGCCAACTCCTGTTCGGCTACGTGATCAA
>JBOHYT010000090.1:0-3525 GCA_050738055.1 Rhodanobacteraceae bacterium | reverse complement strand
TGGTATTCCAGGTGCGCCCGTTGTCCTGCATGGTCGCCTGCAGCACGTACAGGTCGTTGGGGTTGATCGCCGATGCCGAGAACGGGATGTGGAAAGCCTGCGGGAACTTCGGCGGATTGAAGTCCTGCTTGTTGACGGTCACCCCGGGTTGGGTGGTGACATCGACCAGCGACAGTTCCAGCTTGGCTTCAGGGGTCAGATGAATGCCCTGGTTCTCGATCGTGACGGTGCCCGACACCGCGGTCGCGGATGGTGCGGGGGCGCCTGCCGCCGCGGACGATTCGGGCGAAGCGGTCGCAGCGGACGAGCCCGAGTTGCTGGACTTCCCGCAGCCGGCCAGCAGCAAGGCCGCGACCGCGATGGACAAGGGTGCAACGACAAGCTTTCGCATGGGGATTCCTCAAAAAATGAAAACCGGCGCGCGTCAAGTCCGACCTGCCGCAAGGGTGAGGCCACGCTATGAGCGTGGGCCAGAACTTTCATGTTACCGCTAGCCGTTACGCAACAAAAGCCGTCGTTGCGACTGTCGTCCACGTTGTTGCCGTTTTACCCAACACCACATGATCAGACCGTGACGACGAGCGACCGCCGGCTTGCCATGGAGAAGTGCATTCTCAAGCAGGCGATCCATCATCGTTACATTTGTTAACAATCTGGCGACATCGTTTTTCTCGGAAAGTTTCATCGTGGTTGCAAAATCGTTAAGGCAGCGCTAACGTCAGCCTTGCTTCGAGTGCCGAAAGTCTTGTAGGTGGCGGGACCTGAGGGCTACAGGGCGCCCGACCCGCAAAATACGTGTCCGTCGACACACCCGTAGTGTGACGGACAACGACACCGGAAACCTGTACCACTTTTGGGGAGTACTCCTGATGAATCGCAATCTCCTGGCCTCGGCCATCTGCGCCAGCCTGCTCGTCGCCGGCACCGCGTACGCGCAAGACACCACCGCGACCGCCCAATCACAGGATCAAGCGGCAGCGCAGAACACCACAGCTTCGAACCAGACCCAACAGCAAAAGAAGAAACGGAAGGAGAAAACCCTGAAGGCGATCACCGTCACCGGTTCGCTGATACCGCAGTCGCAGGTCGAGACCGCCAATCCGGTCGTCACGATCACCGCGCAAGACATCCAGAAGCAAGGCTTCCAGAACGTCTACGAGGCCCTGCGCGCCCAGCCGCTCGCGACCGGTTCGGTGCAAACCGCGGTATTCAGCGCCGGCTTCACGCCGCAGGCGCAGACGGTGAGTCTGCTGGGCCTCGCGCCTCACTTCACCTTGATCCTGATCAACGGCCGGCCGGTCGCCGACTATCCGTTGCTGTACAACGGCAGCGCCAATTTCACCAACCTCTCCAATATCCCGGTGTCGTTGGTCGATCGCATCGAGATCCTGCCCGGCAACCAGTCGGCCATTTACGGCTCGTCGGCGATCGCCGGCGTGATCAACATCATCCTCAAGCAGAAGTTCGAAGGCTACACCCTCGAATACCGCGCCGGCGCCTACACCGACGGCGGCGGCCAGCAACAACGTCTGGTGTTTACGGGGGGGTACAACAAGAACAAACTGAGCATCGCGTACGCGCTCCAGTACGAAAACATCCATCCGGTGTACGGTTTCAACCGTGACATTACGTCGTCCGTCTTGAGCAACCCGAATCCGACAGCGCGCAACCCCTTCCCTTCCACGCGAATCCAGCAATTCAAGAATGGACACATTGAATATGTGGATCCGAACCAGTACGGCGGCTGCGGCGCAAGCAGCTATCTGTTCGGCGGATCGACGTCGCGCGTTTCGCGGCCCAATCGCGGACCGGGCGGTAAGGGCCCGGGGTACTATTGCGGCAGCGACACCGCCGTCGGCTATGTGACGCTGTTGAATCCCAAGCAGGATGCCGCAGGATACGTCCACGCCACCTACCAGTTCAACGACAACACCCAGTTCTTTGCCGATGTCTTGTATTCACATCAGAAACAACGCAGTTACCCCGGCCCCAATTACAACTTCTTCGAGCCCAACTTCAACTACATCTTCAACCAAAATACCAACTTGTTGACGCTGTACGTCAAGACCTTTGCGCCCGAGGAGATCGGCGGCTTGCTGCGAAACGCCGATCGCACCGAAGACAATCAGTACAACGCAACCTTCGGCGTCAATGGTGCGTTTGGCGGTTCCAACTGGAATTACGAGGGGTATATCACCCGCTCCGACGATCGGGTAGCCGACCGCCAGTTGCGGCCGCTGGCGACGAATGTCACCGACTTCTTCCAGAAAAAGTTCCTCGGACCGCTGCTCGGCACCTATTATGGCTATGATGTTTACGCGCCCAACAACGCAGCGTTCTTCCAACCGATCACCCCCGCAGACTACCGGAGCTTCTCCAGCTACATTCACAGCAGCAACCACACCTATACCCAACGCGCCAACGTTCAGATTACCAACACCCAGTTGTTCAATCTTCCGGGCGGCCCGGTCGGCTTTGCGGCCCTGATCGAAGGCGGCAACCAGGTCTGGGACAACCTGGTGGACCCGCGCGTGATTGCGGGCGACTTCTACGGACTGACCGGCACCTCGGGCCAGGGCACGCGGGACCAACAAGGCGCCGCGGTGGAATTCGACGTACCCATCTTCAAGACGCTGACGGCGGATATCGCGGCACGCTACGATCACTACCAGAATGTCAACGCCGGCTCGGACCAAAGGCCCACCTACAAGCTCGGCCTGGAATATCGCCCGATTTCAACCGTGCTGTTGCGCGCCAACTACGGCACCGCGTTCCGTGCGCCGGACATGGCCGCGGTGTTTCAGGGGCCCAGCGGCTTCTTCAGCAACGCCACCGATTATTATAAATGCGAAAAATTTCAGCCCACCGTCGCCCTCTCGAACTGCAGCTACAACCCGGTGCAATACGAAGGGTTCCAGTCGGGCAATCCGGCTTTGAAATCGGTCACTGCCAAGTCGTTTGGTTACGGTGTGGTGTGGTCGCCGACCAGCAAGTTCGACATCAAGGCCGATTACTACCACATCAGCATCCGTAACGAGGTCCAGCAGCAGAGCGTCAACCAACTGTTGAAAGACGAGGCCCGCTGCCGCCTGCCCAACTCGCCACTGGGCCCGCTGGACCCGAACTCGCCGACCTGCATCGCCGCGTTGAGCCAGATCGTGCGTACGCCGGTGAACTCGAATCCGGCCTTCTCGCAAAATATCACGTCGATCAAGGTCAACAAGATCAACGTCGCCAGCGAGACGGTGCGCGGTATTGTCGCGTCGCTGGATTACCGCTGGAGCTGGGGCCGCTACGGTGACTTCGCCTTGAACGCGCAGTACAACGTGACGCTCAACCACACGTTCCAGCGGTACCCGTTCGATCCGACCCACCGTCTCTTGCACGATCCGCAGTTCTCCAGCGAGTTCAAGACGATCGCGGTCGCTGCGCTGAACTGGAACGTCGGCAAGTGGAGCACGACCGTGCAGGAAACCCGCTATGGCGCCACCCCGAACTACGCGGCCCAAGTGTTCGGCTTTGGTG
>JBOHYT010000089.1:0-5138 GCA_050738055.1 Rhodanobacteraceae bacterium | reverse complement strand
GCGCTTGACCCAGCGCTGGATACGCCGGCTGTAGGGGTCGCTGGCATCGCTGCGGATCTGCCGGATGACCGAGTGTGCGCCTTCGATCAGGATGCTGCGCAGGTAGGTGTCGCCGCGCCGACTCATGTGGCCCAGACGGATTTTCGGCCCGCTGCTGTGCTGGCTGGGCGTGATGCCGAAGTAGGCGGCAAACTGGCGGCTGTCGGCGAACTGGTCGGGGTGGATGCCTTTGCAGGCCAGCGCCGTGGAGGTGATCGGGCCGATGCCGCGCACCTCACGCAGATGCCTGGCCACCGGATCGGTGCGGCTCAGGGTCGCCAGCTCGCCATCGAGCACGGCCAGCCGCTCCTGGTAGCCTTTCCGTTCCCCCATCAGTTCGGCGACCAGCGCGCGCAGGCGGTCCGGGATTGGCAGCGTGGCATCCTCCAGGGCTCGATCGGTCGTGCGCACCAGCGCGGCGTCGCCTTGCGCGATCACCACGGCGTGCTCCAGCAACAGCCCGCGTACCTGGTTGCCGATCGCGGTCATGCGGCCCCGCCAGCCCTGCCGGGCCCGGTGCAGGGCCTGCAGCGTCAACTGATCCTGGGTCTTGACCGGTACCGGATGCACGTTCACATCGTGCAGCGCATACAGGATCGCGTGCGCATCCCGGGTGTCGTTCTTGTTGCCGCTGCGGTGGGCCGCGGTGTGCTGCGCCGGCAGAATCCTGACCTCCACGCCGCGCGCCTGGATCTCCCGCGCCCAAGCCTGCGCCCCCGGACCGGTTTCGAACGCTACCGTCATGGGTGGCTCCAACTTCGCGAGGAATGCGTGCATCGCCTCACGTGATTTCAGTCGACCCTCCCAGACGATCTCCCGCTGCGCGTTCTCGGCAGCAATCTGAAAAATGTGCTTGGCCAGATCGATGGCAATGGCAGTACTCTTGTTCATGGGCTCGCCCTCGCGACGGGTTGTGGTGGAAGGGATAGCTCACCACCATTGGCACATCGATGCCTGAATGCGCGGGGGCGAGTCCATGCGATTACGTGCTACGTGCTTCGTCGATGTTACCCCTTGCGGCCGGTGCGCATCACGCCATCAATGCCGCGACATGCGCCGCGGTGCATTCGCGCAACGCGTCGAGGTCGTAACCGCCTTCGAGGGCGGAGACGATGCGGCCGTCGGCGTGACGGTCGGCGAGTTCGACGAGGCGCTCGGTGATCCAGGTGAAGTCATCGACCTTGAGTTGCAGTTGCGCCAGCGGGTCGCGGGCGTCGGCGTCGAATCCGGCGGAAATCAGCACGAGTTGTGGGCGAAACAGGTCGAGTTCAGGCAACAATTTCTCTTTCCATGCGGCGCGGAATTCGGATGAACCCGCGCCGGGCGGCAGCGGTGCGTTGCAGACGTTGCCGCAGCCGTGTTCGTCGGCGGCGCCGGTGCCGGGGTACAGCGGCATCTGGTGGCTGGATGCGTAGAACGCGCGCGGTTCGTGCCAGAAAATATCCTGGGTGCCGTTGCCGTGGTGGACGTCGAAGTCGGCGATCGCGACGCGTTCGAGTCCGTGCATCTCCAAGGCCTGCGCGGCGGCGACCGCGACGTTGTTGAACAGGCAGAATCCCATGGGCTGGTTGCGCGTCGCGTGATGGCCGGGCGGGCGCACCGCGCAGAACGCGCGTCGTATTTCGCCACGCAGGATCGCATCGACTGCGGCGCACGCGGCGCCGGCCGCGCGCAGCGCGGCTTCCAGCGAACCCTCTGACATCACGGTGTCGGGGTCGAGTCGGGCATGACCATCGGCCGGTGCGCTTGCGAAGATGCCATCGACGTAGTCGGCGCCGTGCACGCGTTCCAGTTGTTCGCGCGTCGCGCGTGGCGCCTCGACGCGTTCCAGTGCGGCAAAGCGTGAGTCCTCCAGCGCATCGAGCACCGCGCGCAGGCGCGACGGCGATTCCGGATGCCCCGCTCCCGGATCGTGTTCGAGGCAGGCTGGATGCGTGTACAGCCGCACGCTCATTGCGTCACTTCGCCGGCTTCCTGCGCTTCTCGTGTTGCCACAACACTTCGCCGTGGCCGCCGGTGCGTGCCAGCACGCGTGCCAGCACGAACAGCAAGTCGGACAGGCGGTTCAGATAGTGCATGACCTCGGGGCGCACGCTTTCCGTGCGCGCCAGCGTCACCACCCGGCGTTCGGCGCGGCGGCAGACGGTGCGCGCGATGTGGCACTGCGCCGCGGCCACGCCACCGCCCGGCAGGATAAATTCCTTGAGCCTTGGGAGGTCGGCATTGTAATGGTCGAGCGTCTGCTCGAGGGCGGTGACGTCGGCATCATGGATCATCTCCATGCCCGGCACGCACAGTTCGCCGCCGAGGTCGAACAATGCGTGCTGGATGCGCACCAAATGCTCGCGAATGTCGCCAGGCACGCGGTCGCAGGCGAGCAGCACACCGATCACGGAGTTCAATTCATCGATCGTGCCGTAGGCATCGACGCGCGCGGCATCCTTGGGCGTGCGCGAACCATCGCCGAGGCCGGTCGAACCATCGTCGCCCGTGCGGGTGTAGATTTTCGAGAGCCGATTGCCCACGAACCTTCGTCAATGTGCGACGGTCAGCCGCAACACCGTCCAGCGGCGGCCGAGCAGGGCGAAGCCGCCGAACAGCAGCGCAGACCACAGCACCGTGCCGGGCAGCGTGCCGTACTGGTAGAACGGCCAGCCCGCGACGAGGCAGGCCACGAGGCCGGACGCGGTGTGCGGATACATCGCGGTGGTCAGCCAGGTGAAGAAGTTGGTGACCAGATAGAAACCGGTTGCGCTGCCGATCGCCGCGAGCAGCGTGTTGCCGAAGCGCACGCGGCCGCGCAGGCCGAAACCGGCGAACGCGGTCAGCGCGACGCAGCCGTAGATCACCGGCGCGATTTCGAGCCATTCGATCGTTTGCGACAAGGGCAGCGAGAACGCAATCACCGCGTCGGCGACCGCCATCGCGATCAGCGGCACCGCGATCGCGAGCTTGCGGTTGGCGAAGTACGCGCCGCCGAACAGTGCCATCGCCTCGACGGGCGTGAAGTTCCACGGCATGGCGCCCGCGGCGGCGTGCACGCCGAGGCGATAAATGATCGTGAAAGCGATCATCCCGCACAGCACCAGGGTGCCGGGCGAAAAGACGGTCGACTGCGGGGAGTGGGCCGGGATTGGTTGCGACATGGAATCCATCCTCTTGTTCGATCCGGTGGTGCGGTCGCCCTTCGACTTCGCTTCGCTCAGGGCGAGTATTGCATCCGGGGGTTTCTAGCTTACCGCAAACGGCGTCGAGGGCGGGCTGACCGGCATCAACCAGTTATCATCGCAGGATGGCGGAACGCACCGATATTTTGATCGTGGGCGGAGGGCTGGTGGGCGTGAGCCTGGCGCTGGCGCTCGACGCGGCCGGCCGTCGCGTGACGCTCGTCGAAGCCATGCCGCTACGCACGCCAGTCGCCGATGCGGGCGACGATGACCGCAACCTGGTGCTGGCGCGCGCGTCGGTGAACGCGCTGCAGGTGCTCGGGGTTTGGCCGCATCTGGATTCGGCAGCCGGCACCATCCGCCGACTCGAAATCAGCCGTGCCGGCGAATTCGGACGCGTGCGGATGACCGCCGAAGATGCCGGCGTCGATGCGCTGGGTCGGGTGGTGCCGGGTCGGGTGCTCGGAGCCGCGCTCGAAGCGCGGCTCGCGGAGTGCCGAAACGTACGGCGGTTGGTGCCGGCGAAACTCGTGTCACTCGCGACGCTCACGTCCGGTTGGCGTGCGAGCATCGAAACCGCCGACGGCGCACAGGACATCGAAACGCGACTGGTAGTCGGCGCCGATGGCAGCGATTCGCTGGTGCGCGGTCAGGCGGGGATCGGCGCGCGCGAACACGACTACCGGCAAAGCCTCATCGTGTGCACGGTGTCGTGCGGCCACGATCTTGCCGACTGCGCGTTCGAGCGTTTCACCGACGATGGCCCGGTCGCGTTGTTGCCGCTGCCGAACGGGCGCCGCGGCCTGGTGCTGACGGTCTCCGCGGACCGGCACGACGAAGTCGCGGCGATGGAGGATGCCGTGTTGCTCGCGCTCGCGCAGCAACGCTTCGGCTGGAAGCTCGGCGTCTTCGCCCGGCCGGGCAGGCGCTTTGCGCACTGCATCCGGCGCGTTCTCGCCGACTCGTTGACCGCACGTCGCGCGGTCGTGGTCGGCAACGCCGCGCAGACGGTACACCCGATCGGCGCGCAGGGCTTCAACCTCGGATTGCGCGACGCGCTGACGCTGGCGGAGCTCGTCGCGTCGGCGGAGGATCCCGGTGCGCCGCCGTTGCTCGCCGACTATGCCGCGCGCCGGGCGCCGGATCGCGATGGCGTCGTGGCCTTCAGCCACGGGCTGATTTCGCTCGGTTGCCTCACGCAGCCCGCGCTCGGGCCGGTGCGTTCGCTTGTCATGACAGCGTTCGACCGGGTGGCACCGCTGCGCCACGCCCTCGCGCGCCGCGGCATGGGTTTTCGTGGCACGCCACCGTTGGCGGCGCTGGACGCAGGTCCATGAGCATGCGCCGACCCGCACTCGACATTGCGGTCGCCGGGGGCGGCATGGTCGGCGCGGCTTGTGCGCTCATCCTGGCGCGGCGCGGTTTCGCGGTCGCGCTGCTGGAAGCGCGCGAACCGGCGGCATGGTTTGCCGGCGAGCCCGGAGACTTGCGGGTGATCGCGCTCGCGCCATCTTCCGCGCGGTTGCTGGACGAACTCGGCGTGTGGCGGCAAATCGAGTCTTCGCGGGTTTCGCCTTACCGTCGTATGCGGGTCTGGGACGCGGCGACTGGCGCGGAAATCGAGTTCGACGCGGCGCGCGACGGGCGTGCGCAGCTCGGCTGGATCGTCGAGAACAAGCTGGTCGCGTGGACGCTGTGGAACGCGCTGGATGCCGCCGGCGTGCGCCGGGTGTGCCCGGCACAGGTCGCCGCGTTCGCGCGCCGCGAGGATCGGGTGACGCTGGATCTCGAAGATGGCAACGCGGTTTCGGCGGCGATGCTGGTGATTGCCGATGGCGCAGGGTCGCGGTTGCGCGCGCAGGCGGACGTGCGTGTGCGCGAGCACGATTACCACCAGCGGGCGGTTGTCGCGCATGTCGCGACCGAACGGCC
>JBOHYT010000088.1:0-5686 GCA_050738055.1 Rhodanobacteraceae bacterium | reverse complement strand
GCACCCATCGTGATGGTGATCCGCGCGGAATTGCGCGACGCGCTGGAACAGCGTCTCGCGCCGCATCTGCCACGGGGTGGCTTGCGCTTCATCGAACAATCGTCGGACCGGGTGCCCACCGGTTGCGAACCGGCCCGCGGCCGCACAAAGCCGCTCGGGACGGCGCACGCCCTTTGGTGCTGCGCTTCCTTCCTGCACGGGCCGTTCGCGGTCATCAACGCCGACGACTACTATGGGCGCCATGCGTTCGGCCTGCTTGCCGAACACTTCGGCCACGGCGAAGGCCCGGCGATGGTCGGCTACCGGCTCGACGCAACGCTCTCGGAACACGGTGGCGTCAACCGCGGCGTGTGTCGCATCGATAGGGGCGGCTTCCTCGAGGACGTGACTGAATACACCGGCATCACTCCCGACGGAAAGAAGCTCATCGGCACGACGCCGGACGGCGAATGCCGGACGCTCGCACCCGACAGCGTCGTTTCGTTGAATTGCTGGGGCCTGCTTCCGAAAATTCTGCCCGATCTGGAAACCGGCTTGCGCACCTTCCTCGCCGATGCCGAAGCAACGCGCGAGTACTACCTGCCGCACGCGATCGCCCAACACTTGGCCGCGCGCGGACAAAAACTCGCGGTACTGCCGACCGAAGACCGTTGGCTCGGCCTCACCTACCCCGAAGACCGCGCGCAGGTCGTCGCGGCGATCGCCGCGTTGCACGCGCAGCGCGTCTATCCCACGCCGCTGTGGCCCGGCGCATGACCGGCGCCGTCGACCTCGATTCCGCCACCCGCACCGGGCTTGCCGAGGCATGGGGACTCGGTCCGCACGCGCGCTTTTCGCTGCTCGGCAACGGACTGATCAATCGCACCCTGCTGGTGCGCGACGGCCGGCGCCAACGGGTACTGCAATGCCTCAACACCCACGTGTTCCGCGACCCGGCGATGGTGATGCGCAATTGCCACGCGGTCACCGCACACTTGGGCCGCAAGCGCGCCGCCGGCGATTACGACTACGCGGTGCTGGAACTGGTGCCGACGCTCGCGGGCGAACCCGCCGCGGTGCTGGGCGATGGAACCTGGTGGCGCATGTACGACCACGTGCCGGATGCCCGCACCTTCGAGACCGCCGACGATCCCGCGATCACCTGCGAGGCCGGCCGCGGCTTCGGTGCGTTCGCCGCGGCGCTGGCGGACCTCGATCATGACGCGGTCGGCGAGGTCATCCCCCACTTCCACGATCCGGTGAAGCGCTTCGCCGCCTTCCGCGCCGCACTCGGTGCCGACCGCGTGCAACGTGTCACCGACGCGCGCGCCGAATGCGAAGCCGCGTTGGCCTACGAGAACGTGCTGGTGTACTGGCACGGCTTGCTCGCCCAAAACCTGCCGTGGCGAACCACTCACAACGACTGCAAGTTGAACAACCTCTTGTTCGCCGCGGACGACCGCGGAATCTGCGTGGTCGATCTCGACACCGTGATGCCCGGCACCCTGCTGTTCGACTTCGGCGACATGGCACGCACCATGCTGAGTCCCGTACCGGAAGATTCCACCGAACTCGAACGCGTCGGCGTGCGTCACGAGCACTTTGCCGCACTCGCGCGCGGCTACGTCGAAGGCTGCGGCGCGCTGCTGACCCCGCTCGAACGCGACAACCTGGTCTTCGCCGCGCGACTCGTCACCGGTGTGATCGGCCTGCGCTTCCTCACCGACTACCTCGACGGCGACCGCTACTTCCGCGTCACCCACCCGGCCCACAACCTCGAACGCGCCCGCAACCAGTTCACGCTGTCGGCGCGCTGACGCGGGATGCGGATACCTTGCAATCGCTGGTTCCGCGCGCTGCGTGACTGGTACCGATTGGCCTCCGAAAACCGGCGGTTCATTCCACGCGCAGCGGACGGCCTCCTCACCAACCCTCATCATGGACGCATCGAATCCCGTGAAGATGGCGCAGCCCGGTTCCATGTGCAACCACCCCCCTCGCCCGTTGACGGCGAAAGTCTTATCAATGCTTGAATTCAGCCACCGAGATCCCGCGTAGCGGAATGTCGGCCGCCCGCAATGAATTGTTACGCGTTGATGCCAAGAGACAACACCAAGATCGAAACAAAAAGTAGAACCAATTGTAGTAGCGCAAGGATTGCCTGCCACTGAGAACGGTGAACAACAGGATGAATACCGGCTATGTGGTTCCCTGACTTGATGCCTTTGTAACCATTCCAAGCATTGCAGCGGTACACCGGCAACGAAGCGTCCGCGAAGAACTTCGTGAATGCCAGGAGATTGAAGCGCGGTTGCGACCCACCAGCTTTGGTTTGCTGTTCGATTGTGGAGAGGGCTGCCAAGACACCCAGAGTAGTTGCACCAAGCCACCGAGAAACTAGCCCGGCCAGCAGCGAGGCAGCCAACAAGATAGAGGCTTGCCGAACGCTACCGCCGTTGACGTGGACGAGAACAACGTTGATGTGTGCGACTAGAAACGCGAAGCTTGCGCCGGATACAGCAAGGAGCCAGCCGGTGAAGGTCGCGGGTGACGATGACGCGGCTTGCGCGATACCGAGCAATGCTTGGCGCGCAGCGTTTTGCTCGCGAGGGTACCGCTTACCCCAATGCACAAAATCTCCTTCCGCTTTATGAGGCATAACGCTTGAGGTAACCGACGCGAAACAGCGTAGCGGTTAAGCGTCCGCTGGAATGAGTGGGTAAGTATCCCCCCGCAGAGCCGGGGGAACTCTCTTGTTGGTTTAGTCTTCACCTGCCTACTGTTGTGCCGCTGCCCTTAAATCTTCAACTGCCTCCTCTTTGTCTAGTACCGCTTTCCACTGCACTCCCAATAATGAATACGTTCTGCTATGAGACGCAACGATTCACCAATTATTACCCCTTCTTCGATGAATCGCATGAGCCAAACAACAAAAACTACGGCTGCCAGAATTGATCCAGGCCAGACATAAATAGCATGACCCTTCCACACTGTCCCGGCGCATGCGACCACAATTGCCAATTCGTAGAAGACCATCCACAACCAGCTTGGCCAGATTCGTAGAAATGGTATGCCAAGTAAGCGTTGAATGTTTTCTACGCCTATAAGCACGCTGTTCAGGCTGTCCATCTTAGCGGATAGCTCGTCAGCTTCCAGGTGCGACTCACCTTCTCGATCGTTCACACATCCCCCCTCAATCCAATGCCTAACTACAAGTCGGTTTCAAATGAAACGCAACACAGCAGCAAAATTCGGCGGCGGCGGGAACGACCTGCCGGTATCTCCCCACAAAAATGTTGGGCTTGCGCCGAGCGTGCTGCCTGTTCCTGCCGCCTCATCCGCATGTTTTCCCCAGGCACGCCCCAGCCTGAAGCGATCTTCCCACCTGCCGCACCATGTGACAACCGCGTAGTGCGTGCTGCGCGTCACAGGCCGGGATGCGGAACGATCCATCCGTTGGCAATCACGCGACGAGGTGCAACAGGCTATTCGGCAGCGCCCCGAATCTCGTAGGCACGCTCGCGCACCAACCGGCAGGCGGCGGCGACGTCGTGCTGCATCGGCCGGTCGCGGTGCATGAAGGCGACCGATTCGCGCAGGCGGTCGTGGGCACGGCGGACGGCGTCGCCGGGCCGGAACGGTCGGGTTCCGGCAAGCTGATCGGCGAGCGCTCGGACTTCGGCTTCGAATTGCGCACGTTGCGGATGGCCGGCGGGCGGAGGGTTGTCGACCTTGCCGGCCAGCGCTTCCCAACCGTGCGCGGCGAGGCGCCGGGCCGCGTCGAGCATGTCGTTGCGGTAATCGAGCGCCTGCGCCGCGGTGTAGAGTTCCAGCGCGATGACGTCGGACAGGTCGCGCGTCATGTCGAGCACTTGGCGGGCCTCGTTGGCGCCCATCGAGACATGGTCCTCGGCGTTCGCGCTGGTCGGGATCGAATACACGGATGCCGGATGCGCGCGCGTTGCAAGATCGTTGACCAGCGCGGCAGCGGTGTACTGCACGATCATGAAGCCCGAATCGGTGCCGTCCTCATTGCCGGTCAGGAATGCCGGCAGCCCGTCGTTGGTGGCCGGATCGACCAGCTTGTTGAGGCGGCGCTCGGAAATCGAGGCCAGCACCGGGATCGAGGCCTTGACGTAGCTCATCGCCAGCGCCAGCGGCATGCCATGGAAGTGGCCGGCCGAGACGACCTGGTCTTCGATGTGCTGCGCGCCCTCCGCATCGGGAAAAATCAGCGGATTGTCGGTGACTGAGTTCAATTCGATGTCGATGACCCGGCAGGCCTGCGCCCACGCGTCGCGCACCGCGCCGTGTACCTGCGGCATGCAGCGCAGGCAGTACGCATCCTGCGGCTGGTGTTTCTTGCCGCCACGGAACGGCAGGAACCGTTGGTAGAACGTCTCGCGGCCGTGGCGCCGATCGACCGGCACCCATTCCCAGGCGATGTCGAATGACAGCGCCTGGTCTTCGGGCGAGTTCCAGGCCTGCGCCGTCCAGGTGCGGAAGCGCGGCACCAGATGGTAGGGAATGTCGAGCAGCGTCGAGCCGTGCAACAGGTCGCGCACGTGGCGGGCTGTTTCCACTTGCCCCGGATGCGGGCGCAGCGCGTGGACCTCCTCGCGCAACGCGCCGCTGCGGCCGGCGAACGCATCCAGCGTCATCGCGGCCGCGAGATCCGCCGCGCCGAGCAGGTCTTCGAGTTCGTCCAGCACCAGCACCGCGGTCGCGAGCATTTGCGCGGTACCGTTGTTGAGGGCCAGGCCTTCCTTGAAGGAAAGTTCGACCGGCGCGAGGCCCGCGCGCTTAAGCGCCTCGGCGCCCGCCAGACGCTCGCCCTCGAAAAACGCTTCGCCGCCGCCCAGCAGCACGATCGCGAGATGCGACAGCGGTGCGAGGTCGCCACTCGCGCCCACCGAACCTTTCGCGGGAACGACCGGCACGATGACCGCATTCAGCATCGCGGTCAGTGCCTGCAGGGTCGCAACGCGGATGCCGGAATGCCCGCGCATCAGGGTATTGATGCGGATCACCAGCATCGCCCGCACCACCTCGGCGGACAGCGGTTCGCCGACGCAGACCGCGTGGGTAATGATGAGGTTGTGTTGCAGCTCTTCCGGAAGGGTCTTGCCGCCGGGCACAGGGCTGGCGCCCGGCAGTTCGCCGCGCGCGCGGTGGGCACCGAGCAGCTTGTCGGCGTTGCTGCCGAAGCCCGTCGTGACGCCATAGATCGGTTCGCCGCAACGTACCTTGTCGGCGATGAAATCGGCCGCGCGGCGCACGTGCTCGAGTTGCGCAGGATCGAGCCCGACCTGCGCTCCGCCGCTCGCGACCGCGACCACCTCGGCGCGCGTCAGGTTGTTGCCGTCGAGCCGGATCGTCTGCTTGCCCATACGGAAAACGCCACTCCTCTTTGGACGTCATTCCCGCGCAAGCGGGAATCCATTTTCGCCCTCAACCGCACTGCTCGATGCAGGGCCACCAGTCCCAAAAGGCATCATTCCCGCGCAAGCGGTACGTCATTCCCGCGCAAGCGGGAATCCATTTTTGCCGTCAGTCAGTCACACAAATCGTCCCAGAGGACTTTCCAGGATGGGTTGTCAGTCTCGATCAACTCCAGCTTCCACGCCCGGTTCCACTTCTTGATTTGCTTCTCGCGGCATATCGGCGAGGGGAAGTCGGAGAACCATTCGTACCGAACCAAACGCTT
>JBOHYT010000087.1:0-4451 GCA_050738055.1 Rhodanobacteraceae bacterium | reverse complement strand
GCCGAACGCCACGCTGCGGCAAAGCACAATCCGTCATGATCGACCTTGTCCGTCCGTTCGTCCGCATCTACGAGAAGTGGAAGCGCGACACGCTGTACGAGGGCGATTTTCGGCCCAGCATCAGCATCGTCAAGGTTTCCTTCATCGCGCTGTTCATTGGCGGGGCCGCCGCGCTCATCGCCTGGATCCTGTATCGGGCAATCGGCCTGGTCACGCACGTGGCGTTTGCCGGGAAGTGGGATTTCACCTTCACGCCGCCATCTGCGTTGCACGCGCCGTGGTGGTTGATCATCCTGGCGCCGGTCGTCGGCGGCATCGTCATCGGCTTCATGGCCAAGTACGGCACCGACCGAATCCGCGGCCACGGCATCCCCGAAGCGCTGGAGGCGATCCTCTTCCGGCGGAGCAAGATGACCGTCAAGGTCGCGATCCTGAAGCCCATTTCCTCGGCGATCGCGATCGGCACCGGGGGACCGTTCGGCGCGGAAGGCCCGATCATCATGACCGCCGGCGCGGTCGGGTCGCTGATCGGGCAGGCGTTCTCGCTCACCTCGGTCGAGCGCCGCACGTTGCTGGTTGCCGGAGCCTGCGCGGGCATGGCCGCGACGTTTTCCACGCCCATTGCGGCCACGCTGGTGGGCGTGGAACTGCTGCTGTTCGAGATGCGGCCGCGCAGCACCATCCCGGTCGCGGTTGCTTGTTTCGTTGCCTCCGCGCTGCGGCCGTTCCTGATCGGGCCGGGGCCGTTGTTTCCGATCAGCACGCAGTTTCACCTGAACGTTGCCGAACTCGCGATGGCCGCAGTCAGCGGCCTGCTGGCCGGGTTGCTGGCGACCGCCATCACGTTCCTCGTGTACAAGGTCGAGGACGGGTACCGAAGGTTGCCGATCCACTGGATGTGGTGGCCGGCCATCGGGGCCGTGGTGGTCGGCATCGGCGGCATCATCGATCCGCAAACGCTGGGCGTCGGCTACGACGTCATCTACGGGCTCCTGACCGGCAAGATCGTCGGCGTGGCCGTGGTGGTTTTCCTGGTCGTCAAGGCGATCATCTGGGCCGTCTATCTGAGCTCCGGAACGTCCGGCGGCACGCTGGCGCCGTTGCTGGCACTGGGTGCGGGGCTGGGCGCGCTGGAGTCGATGGTGTTTCCGGGCCCGTATCCGCTGCTGTGGCCGTTGCTCGGCATGGGCGCGATGCTGGCGGCGGTCATGCGGATGCCGTTCACCTCGATCCTGTTTGCGGTGGAATTGACGGGCAATTCCAGCATCTTGCCGCCGTTGCTGATCACCTGTGCGGTGGCCTACGGGGTCAGCGTATTCCTGATGAAGCGTTCCATCCTCACGGAAAAGATTGCCCGTCGTGGCCTGGACATCTTTCGCCCGTATCAGGTCGACCGTCTGGAATACATGCCCGTCAAGGACGTGATGACCAGTGAAATGGTGACCGTTCCGCCCGACATGAGCGTGCGTGATCTGGCGGATCATTACTTCGGTCTCGAGCAGAAGTACCGCGCCTATCCGGTGGTGGACGCGGAAGGGACGCTTCTGGGTGTCGTGGATCGCCACCGTGTGCGGGAATGGTTGGCCAAGGACGCCAAGGGCGCCGCGCAGCTTTCCGAACTGATGGTCGAGCCCCCGGTGGTGGCCTATCCCGAGGAGAGCTGCAAGAACGTCGCCATCCGCACGGCGGTGGAAAAGCTGGATCGCATCCCGGTGGTCACCCGTGAAGGGCACCGATTGCTGGGCATGGTCACCCGCTACGACCTGCTGAAGCCGTACACCCATACCTACGACGAGGAGCTGCTGCGCGAGCGGGTATTCAGCCGGGCGCAGCGCACGCCCAAAAACCCCGGCGACTGAAGGCCCGGTTTTTGAAGGTTCCATTTTTCGCGGGCAGCCGTCTCGCGGGCAGCCAGCCATGCTCACAAGGAACAACACGAAGATTTGGTAGGGCGGAATCGGCGCAGCCGCTTCCGCCAAGGGCGAAGTCGGCGGAAACCGCTTCGTGGGTTCCGCCCTACGGCTCTCGCAGATGCTTGTAGCAAGTCAGAAAATCTTTACCACGGATTGACACGGATCACACGGATCAAAAGCTTTCATCCGTGCGCATCCGTGCAAATCCGTGGCAAAAAAGTCTTGAGTTGCAGAGGCCGGCTCAAGGAGTTTGGTAGGGCGGAATCGGCGCAGCCGCTTCCGCCAAGGGCGAATCCGGCGGAAACCGCTTCGCGGGTTCCGCCCTACGGCTCTCGCAGATGCTTGTAGCAAGTCAGAAAACCTTTACCACGGATCGACACGGATCACACCGATCGAAAGCTTTTATCCGTGCGCATCCGTGCAAATCCGTGGCAAAAGCTCTTGAGGAACGCTTCTCACCCCCGCAACGCAGCGCCGGTCAGCATGCCGCGCGCGATCATCACCTCGCGCTGCGGCCGGAACAGCAGGTGCCGACGCCGTCCGCCGAGCTGGTGCCACAACACCGCCGCGCGCAGAGCGGCGAGCAACAACGCCCGGACGCGTTGCGCCAGCGCGGTCTGCTGGAGGTACAGCGGATTGCCGACCACCGTGATTCGCGGCTTCAACGGCGAGAGATTGGCCGAATAGATGTCCGCGAGCCGCCCGACGATGGTCGGGTGGCTGACCGGGAAGTGTTGCAACTGGCGCTGCATGCCTTCGAGCGCTTCGCCGAGCCGTCGATTGGCTTCCGGATTGCGCGACAGGGCACGTTCGAGCTTGAGCACGTTGATCAGCATGTGGAACAGCGGCAGGTCACGGTCGTCGCCCTCCACTTGTTCGATCAGCACGCGCAGGCCGCGGCGCACGCCGAGGTTGCCGCCGAACACGTCGGCGGCGCTGTCCGCTTCCAGCTTGAATACGCTGGCGAGGCTGGCCTCCAGCGACTCGTTGTCGCATTCGCCGGTGCGCGCGAGGTCGCGGACCAGCGAAACGGCCTGGAAGATTCCCGCCAGCGCCAGCACGCGGGTCTCCTTCATGTCGCGCCTTCGATTGGCGGGGCGTCAGTGGCATCGATGACGGCGCCGCCGAGGCATTCGTCGCCCCGGTAGAACACCACCGATTGCCCGGGCGCGACCGCGCGCTGGGCCTGTTCGAACCGCACCTCGCACTGGCTGCCGTCGACGGCGACGCGGCAGGGCTGCGGGGTTTGCCGGTAGCGGGTCATGGCGGCGCATTCGAACCCGGCCGCAGGCGGCGCGCCGGCAATCCAGTGTGCGTCCGCGGCGGTGAGCGAGCGCGATGCGAGCCACGGGCTGTCATGTCCCTGATCGACATACACGATGTTGGCCGCGACGTCCTTGCCGACCACATACCACGCTTCGCCGTTGCCGCCCGGCTTGCCACCGATGTGCAGCCCGGAACGCTGGCCCGGCGTATAGAACATCGCGCCGGCGTGCTCGCCAATGGCCTCGCCGCGCGTGGTGCGCAGCTCGCCCGTCTGCGCCGGCAGGTACGTCGAAAGGAAGCTCCGGAAATCGCGCTCGCCGATGAAGCAGATGCCGGTGGAGTCCTTCTTGGCGGCGACAGGCAGGCCCGCATCCCGCGCGGCGCGACGTACGTCGTTCTTGTACCAGTCTCCCAGCGGAAACAGGGCGGCGCCGAGCTGTCGTTGGTCGAGCGTGTGCAGGAAATAGGTCTGATCCTTGTCCGTGTCGCGTGCGCGCAGCAGCCGGCTGCGGTCTTCCTCGTGCACGACCCGCGCATAGTGGCCGGTCGCGATCCCGTCGGCGCCGGCTTCGCGCGCGGCGACAAGGAAGCTGCCGAACTTGATCTCAGTGTTGCACAGCACGTCGGGGTTCGGCGTGCGGCCCACGCGGTACTCGTCGAGGAAATGCGCGAACACGCGCTCGCGGTATTCGGCGGCGAAATTGGCATCGCGGAACGGGATGCCGAGCTTGGCGCACACGGCCAAGGCGTCCTTGCGGTCGGCATCGGCGCGGCAACCGGAGGGGTCTTTCAAACCGGGGTCTTCCTCTTCCCAGTTCCGCATGAACAGACCGGATACCGCATGGCCCGCGCGCTTCAGCAGCAGCGCCGCGACCGAGGAATCGACGCCACCCGACATGCCGACCGTGACACGCATGCTCAGGTTCCACACGCCGGCAGCAGCGAACGCAGTGCGGTCAACGGCAACCGCTGCCCCGCCAGCCAGTCGTCGAGCGTGGTCAAAACCAGCGGACTGCGCAGACGTGCGCCGGCGTCCCTGATCTCGGCGTAGGTCATCCACAGCGCGCGGGTGATGCCGTGATCGAGGCTGCGCTCCGGATGATGCTCCAGCGGGTGCCCCGCGAACGCGAAGCGCACGATGTGGTGCCGGTGCACCGGACTGTGCCACTGCTGGACGCCGATGAAATGATCGAGTGCGATGTCCCAGCCAGTTTCTTCCAGTGCCTCGCGACACGCGGCGGCCTGCAGGGTTTCGCCGTCCTCCAGGTGCCC
>JBOHYT010000086.1:0-6031 GCA_050738055.1 Rhodanobacteraceae bacterium | reverse complement strand
TTGGGCGCCCGGCACGGCGTGAGCGGGCTGCAAGGCGTCCCGCTACACTCGCCGCCGGATACGCGCATTGAAGACCGGATGGCCGTCGAACTCGTTGCCGCACTGATCGTGTTGCTGGTGTTGCTGTGGTGGCCGGGCAACGTCTCGGGCCTGCGGCAATTTGGCTGGTACCGCGGGTGGCTTCGCGTGCTCGACTTCGTTGAGGGCGGCGGCCGCGTCGCGCTCGCGCTGATCCTGCCAGTCGTGGCCTGTGCGCTGGTCGCCTGGTTCCTGCAGGGCCGAGTTTATGCGCTGGCTGCGCTGGCGTTCGCGGTGTTGATCCTGTTCTACACGTTCGGCCCGCGCGAGCTGGAATCCGACTTCGAGTCGGTATTGCGGGAAGACGACGTGGTCGCGCGGGTGGTGGCGGCTCAGAACCTCCGCAGCGTTCCCGGCGGCGCGCCGCGCGCGTTCACCTCCGCGGAGCTGGTCGAGGCGGCCGTGACCGCAGCGTTGCGACGCCGCTTCGGGGTGCTGTTCTGGTTTTTCCTGCTCGGTCCCGCCGGCGCGCTCGGCTACCGCCTCGCCTGGATCACCGCCGACACCGACGACGAGCACGTGGATCCGCGCACCCGGTATGCCGCGCGGCGCTTCGCGCTCGTGCTGGACTGGATTCCCGCGCACCTGATGGTGCTGGCAATGGCGCTCGTCTCCGATTTCGACGCGGTGATCGGCACCTGGCGGCGCTGGCATGCGCATCCGGCGCGCTCACCGTGGGAACTCGACCCGAATTTCCTGGCCGCCGTCGCGCGCTCCGGCGTCGACGCGGACATCGTGGCCGGCGATGGCGTGACCACCGATGTCCGCGATCCGGTCGTCGAACTCGCCGACGCGCGCCGCTTGATGCTGCGGGTACTCATCGTGTGGCTGGCGGTGGTTGCGCTGATCGTGCTGGCGGGCTGGGTGGCGTGACGCGCTGCTCGAGACGCATGGCCAAGAGCAATGGGTCCACAATTGAATGCGGACAACGTAGCTAACCGTCCATGCACCAGGGCCTTTTTCGCTCCGCTCCCATTTGCGTTCATTGGCGTTCATTTGCGGACCATGCTCTTTCACCCGCCGCGCAGCAGCTTGCGCACCGCCGGAAGGTTGCGCCGGCTGACTTCGGGGGTGGCCTTGCACCCCGCGATCAGCGCGTGCACGCTGCCGTCGGTGTCCCGCCTGAGCCCGAGCAGGCGCTCGACCGGGATCAGGCAACCGCGGTGGACGCGCACAAAGCGGTCGGGAAAGGCATCCTCGATCGCCTTCAGCGATTGTTCGGTTAGTGCCTCGCCGGCGTCGCGGTGCACGGTGACGTACTTGTCGTCGGCGGACAGGAAGGCGACTTCCGCGACGGGAATCCGCAACGGTGCGGCGTGGACCTGGACCAGCAGCGTCACATCCGGGGGCGGCTTGCGTTGCCGCAGGGCCTCCGCGCGCGCCAGCGCATCGCGCAGCCGCTCGATGCGCACCGGCTTCAGCAGGTAGTCCGCGGCGCGCAGTTCGTAGGCGGCCAGTGCGTGCGCCTCGTACGCGGTGCAGAACACCAGTTGCGGCCGGTGCGCCAGCGCCGCCAGCCGCCGCGCCACCCCGATGCCGTCGAGGCCCGGCATCGCGATGTCCAGCAACAGCAGGTCGGGCCGCAGTTGCGCGCAGGCGGCCAGTGCGGCCTCGCCATCCGCGACGTTTCCGACCACTTCCGTGCCGTCGCATTCGTGCAGCAGCGCGGCGAGGCGCGCGCGCGCCAGCGGCTCGTCGTCAGCGATGAGGATTCGCATGCGGCAATTCCACGATCACACGATGCAGCCCACCTTCGACGCGGACGTCCAGACGTCCGCGCTCCCCGAAATGGTAGGCGATGCGCCGGCGCACGCTTTCCAATCCGTGGCCGCTGCGCTGCGATGCCACGCCGTCCGGTTGCGGATTGTCGATCTCGAATTCCACCCCGACAGAGTTCCTGCGTCCGGCGATCCGCAGGACGCCGCTTTCGCGGCGCGGCTGGATGCCGTGGTAGACGGCGTTCTCGACCAACGGCTGCAACAGCAGCGCGGGCATTTCCATGTCCATCGGCAGATCATCCAGCTCGCGCTCCACCTTCAGGCGATCGCCGAGGCGCAGTTGCTCGATGGCGAGATAACGGTCGATCAGGCCAAGTTCGGCGCCCAGCGTGCTGGGCTTGTCCCCGGCGCCGAGGGCCGCGCGGAACAGGTCGGAGAGATCCTCGACGGTGCGCTCGGCCGCCGCAGGATCGACCCGCACCAGCGCCGCCACGGTATTCATGCTGTTGTAGAGGAAGTGCGGACGAATCCGCGCCTGCAGCGCCTCGAACTGCGCGCGCGCGACCGCGGCGAGCCGCGCCCGCCAGTCCGCGAGCACGTAGAAATAGCGGAGCAACGCCGCTCCGAGCAGTGCCGCCAGCACGGCATTGCCGACCACGAACCGCGGGGCGGACACCGGGGTGAGCTGCGTGCCGAGTGCGTGGTCCAGCCACGCGACCACCGCGCTCGCGACCGCGACCAGCAGCACCAACGCAACCAGCGCCAGGAAATAGGCCGGCACCCGCGGCAACCGCGTCAGCCGCGGCACCAGCCGGCAAAGCAGCAGCGAAGACAGCAACGCCAGCCACACCACGAACAGGGTGGCGGTCGCAAACCCGCGCCACTGCATGCGCGCATCGGGCGCGAGCGCATCGATCACCACCACGAGTTCCGCGACCACCACCAGCGTGAACACCGACGCCATGCTGCAGAAGTCGGGCAGCACCGAGGCGTCGGGTTTCGCGGCTGGCAACGGTTCGACCATGCCGCGCAGTATGGCTGCATGTGGTCCGGGCGTCCGTGATCGCGGAATCGAAATCCGTGTGCACGGGTTGCAGGAGTACCCAACGAGGCAGCTATCAGGGATGATGGCACTGGTATGCCCGCAGGAACATGTCCACCGTCGCGCGCAGGTGCGCTTCGGTTTCCTCGGGCGTTGGTTGGTCGCAACCGAACAGCATGCGCGCGTGGTGCTCGCCCTTCAGCAGCGCGAAGAACTGGCTGGCGGCGCGCCGGGTATCGGGGATGTCGAGCTTCCGCGCGGCTACTTCCTTGCCGAGCAGATCGGCGAGGGCCGCCTGCACCTGCACGGGACCCGCCTCCCAGAACAGCCTGGCGAGCTTGGGCGATTGCTGCGAACTCGCGACCAGCGTGCGATGCATGCCCAGCGCACCGTCGCTCATCATCAGCCCGAAGAACGCCCGCGCGACGCCCAGCAACTGGCCGCGCACCGGCGCGTCCACGTCCACTTTGAACAGCGTGCGCGGCAGCAGGTCATGGCATTTGCAGCGCACGGTTTCGACGAACAGTGCTTCCTTGCCGCCGAAATGGCTGTACACGGTGAGCTTGGATACGCCGGCCTCGGCCGCCACCGCGTCCATGCTGGTGCCTTCGAAGCCCAGCCGCGGGAACAGGCGCTTGGCCGCCTCCAGGATCGCGGCACGCTTTTCCAGATCCTTGGGACGACCCGGTCCATTGCAGCGTTCGGGCGTGGCGTTCATGGCGAGATTGCGAAATGGTTTCGACCGGTTGTCAAGCTGGCGTTATTATACGCGTCAGTACATATTTTCGGAGCCGTGCCGTTCGGGTTTCCCCGTCCGGACGTCCGCGAGAGTGTCCGCGGACACCTATCCTGCGCGCCGTGTCGCCACACATGTTTGATTCCGCTCACAAAATCCGGAAGAGCCGGCTGGCCCGGAATCTGCATTATGGAGTGTGTCGGTGGATGACCGCTGTCACGGCAGCGCGATGACTTCCGGCACTTCGTCGTCGACCGGGTGACCGTCAACCTGATCGCGTTGCCCGCGTGGCAGCGGCCGCCTAAGCTTGTACGGTTTTGGCTTCTTCGGAATTGGCAAACACATGAACATGAATCCGCCCTCGGAAGTCGCCCGCCACAACATGGTGGAGAACCAGGTTCGCCCGTGGGAAGTGCTGGACGCGCGTGTGCTGGACGTGCTGGCCGAGCTGCCGCGCGAGGCGTTCGTCCCGCGGGCCTACGAGGCACTGGCGTACGCCGATGTCGCGCTGCCGATCGGCTACGACGAGGTGATGCTGAAGCCGGTCGTCGAGGGCCGGGCGCTGCAGGCGCTGCTGCCGCTCGCGAGCGACCGCGTGCTGGAGATCGGCACTGGCACCGGCTATTTCGCGGCGTGCCTCGCACGCTTGAGCGCCCACGTCACCAGCATCGACCATCGCGCCGGGTTCGTGGACGCCGCGCGGCAGCGTCTGCGCGACCTCGCAATCGACAATGTCGAATGCGCACAGGCCGACGTGTTCAAGGATTTTTCGCCGAACGGGCTTTTCGACGCGATTGCCGTGACCGGCGCGGTCGCCGAGCTGCCTTCCCTGTTCGGCCGGTGGCTGAAGCCGGGCGGCCGCATGTTCGTGATCCGCGGTTTTGCGCCGGCGATGCGGGCGGTGCTGCTGCAGCGCGCGGCCGACGGCGGCTGGCTCGAGGACCGCCGGTTCGAAACCGTCGTCCCCTATCTCGCCGGCGCCGAACCGATGCCGCGGTTTCACCTGTAGCAGCGGCGTAAGCCGCGGTTTCATTTGTAGGAGCGGCGGAAGCCGCGACATGTTTCGCCGAGTACTCCTTATGCCAGCGCTCTCCAAGGATTGTCCCGCATGACCTCCCCCCCCGTGTCCCGCTGCCGTTTCGTGCCCCGTGCCTGCGCCGTCGCCATCGTGGTGGCGTTGGGCATTGCGGGCGCCGCGACGGCACACGCCGAAAACCTGATGGACGCCTACCGTCAGGCACTGACCGAAGATCCCGTGCTGAAGCAGGCCGAGGCGCAGAGCCGGATCGGCGAGGCGGGCGCCAACATATCGCGCGCACCGTTGTTGCCACAATTGAACGGCAGCGTGTCACTCGATGACAGCCACGGCACCAGCCGAACCGACGTGCTTGCCAACACGCCCACCGGACCCGAATTCCTGACTTCGGGCGGATCCAGCGGCGGCTTGCGCTCGCGCACCGACTCGATCGGCCTCAATCAGGTGCTGTTCGACCTCGGCGACTTCGAGCAGTGGCGGGCCAGCAAGGCCAGCGCCCGGGCGAACGAGGCGCAGTACGTTGCCGCCGAGCAAGACCTGATCCTGCGCGTCGCGACCGCGTATTTCACGGTGCTGACCGACGAGGACCAGCTCAAATACGCCAAATCGAACGAAGCCTCGTTGAAAAAGCAGCTCGACCAGGCTCAGGCGAAGTACGACGTGGGCTTCGCCGCGATCACCGACGTCGCCGACGCCAAGGCTTCCTACGACACGGCGGTCGCCCAGGTGATCGCCGCCAGGAACGCGGTGTTCAACGACCGCCAGGCACTCGAGCAGATCACCGGCCACAAGACCGGCACGCTCGAGGTGCTGACCGACAAGCTGCCATTGAATCCGCCCGAGCCCAACGACATGCAGGACTGGGTCACCACGGCGCTCGCCAGCAACCCGTCGCTGCAGGCGCAACGCGATTTGGTCGAATCCGCGCGGCACGACGTCACGGCGGCGCACGCGGCGCACTTGCCCACGCTGGGTGCCTCGGTCAGCTATTCGCGCAACCCGTCTTGGGGCCCCGGCAACACGGCGGGTCTCGTGGGGTTGCCGAGCAATGTCACGCAGGTCCTGCGAGCCGATTCGCAGCGGAACAATACCACCGTCGGACTGGTGCTGACCGTCCCGCTGTTCCAGGGCGGTGGAATCATCGCGCGCGAAAAGCAGGCCATTGCGCAACGCGACCAGGCCGGCGACGTGCTGGAGCAGGATCGTCGTACCACGGTCAGCAACACCCGCAGCGCCTTCGACGCGATCACCGCCGGCATCAGCTCGGTGGAAGCGAACAAGGCCGCGGTGGCTTCGGCCAAGACCGCGCTGGATGCCACTGAGGCCGGTTACCAGATCGGCACCCAGACCATCGTCAACCTCCTGATCGCGCAGAGCACCTACTTTCAGGCGCTGGGCGCGTACTCGCAGGCACGCCACGC
>JBOHYT010000085.1:0-7875 GCA_050738055.1 Rhodanobacteraceae bacterium | reverse complement strand
GCCGAGCAGCACCAGCGCGCCGTTGGAAATCTCCAAATCGATCTGGCGTTCCTGCAAACGCTTGGCGAGATAATTCGTCTGCAGCCGCGCGATCTCGCGGATCTGCGACTTGTCGAGCGGATGGAACACCACGATTTCGTCGAGGCGGTTGATGAACTCCGGCCGGAAATGCGCCTGCACCACGCCCATCACCGCGGCTTTCATCTGGGTGTAGGCCTCGGCTGAATCCTCGTCGATCCCGCTGGTCGCGATTTCCTGGATCTGCTGCGAGCCGAGGTTGGAGGTCATCACGATCACGGTGTTGCGAAAATCGACCGTGCGTCCCTGGCCATCGGTGAGGCGCCCGTCGTCCAGCACCTGCAGCAGGATGTTGAATACATCCGGGTGCGCTTTCTCGACTTCGTCCAGCAGGATCACGCTGTACGGGCGCCGGCGCACGGCCTCGGTGAGGTAACCGCCTTCCTCGTAGCCGACGTAGCCCGGCGGCGCGCCGATCAGGCGCGCGACCGAATGCTTCTCCATGAACTCGGACATGTCGATCCGCACCATCGCCTCGGTGGTGTCGAACAGGAAGTTGGCGAGCGCCTTGCACAATTCGGTCTTGCCGACGCCGGTCGGACCCAGGAACAGGAACGAACCGTAGGGGCGGTTTGGATCGCTCAAGCCTGCCCGCGCGCGGCGAATCGCATCCGAAACGGCGGTCACCGCTTCGTCCTGGCCGATCACGTTCTTGTGCAGCGCATCCTCCATGTGCAGCAGTTTTTCGCGCTCGCCTTCCAGCATCTTCGAGACCGGAATGCCGGTCCAGCGCGACACCACTTCCGCGATTTCCTCAGGCCTGACCTTGTCCTTGACCAGCTTGAACTCGCGATGCTCGTTGGCCTGCGCGGCGGCGAGCTGCTTTTCCAAGGCCGGCAACTGGCCGTACTGGATTTCGCTCATGCGCGCGTAATCCTGGCGGCGCTGCGCGGCTTCGAGTTCGTGGTGCGCCTTGTCGATCTGGTCCTTGATCGTCGCATCGCCCTGCAACGCCGCCTTTTCCGATTTCCACACCTCGTTCAAGTCGGAGAACTCGCGCTCGACCCGTTCGATGTCGCCCTCGATGTCGGCCAGACGCCTTTTCGATTCCGGATCCTTTTCCTTCTTCAGCATCTCGCGCTGGATCTTCAACTGGATCAGCCGGCGCTCGATACGGTCCAATTCCTCCGGCTTGGAATCGATTTCCATGCGGATGCGCGACGCCGCTTCGTCCATCAGGTCGATGGCCTTGTCCGGCAATTGGCGGTCGCTGATGTAGCGGTTGGACAACGTCGCGGCGGCGACGATCGCGGGATCGGTGATCTCGACACCGTGGTGCACCGCATAGCGTTCCTTCAAGCCCCGCAGGATCGCGATGGTGTCCTCGACCGAAGGCTCGCCCACGAACACCTTCTGGAAGCGCCGTTCCAGCGCTGCGTCCCTCTCGATGTATTTCCTGTATTCGTCCAGCGTGGTCGCGCCGATGCAATGCAGCTCGCCGCGCGCCAAGGCAGGTTTGAGCATGTTGCCCGCATCCATCGCGCCCTCGGCTTTTCCGGCGCCGACCATCGTGTGCAGCTCGTCGATGAACAGGATGATCTGGCCTTCCTGCTTGGCGAGATCGTTCAACACGCCCTTTAAGCGTTCCTCGAACTCGCCGCGAAACTTCGCGCCCGCGATCAGCGCGCCCATGTCGAGCGCCAGCAGGCGTTTGTGCTTCAGCCCTTCGGGCACCTCGCCCTTGACGATGCGCTGCGCCAAACCTTCAGCGATCGCGGTCTTGCCGACGCCGGGTTCGCCGATCAGCACGGGGTTGTTCTTGGTGCGACGCGAAAGCACCTGGATCACCCGGCGGATTTCCTCATCACGCCCGATCACCGGATCGAGCTTGCCGGTCTCGGCGCGCGCGGTCATATCGAGGGTGTACTTCTCCAGTGCCTGGCGCTGGTCCTCGGCGCCTTCACTCTGCACTTTCTCGCCGCCGCGCAACTTGTCGATCGCCGCTTCGAGGTTCTGCTTGCTGGCGCCCGCGCTTTTGAGCGCACGGCCGATGTCGCCCTTGTCTTCGACGCACGCGAGCACGAACAATTCGGAAGCAATGAACTGGTCGCCGCGCTGCTGCGCCAGCTTGTCGGTAACGTTGAGCAGCCGCGTCAATTCGTTGGAAACGTTGATGTTGCCTTCCTGGCCCTTGACGCTCGGCAGCTTGTCCAGCATCTCGCCGACGCGCTGGCGCAGCAGCGGCACATTGACGCCGGCCTGCGCCAGCATCGGCGCGGTCGAGCCGCCCTGCTGGTCGAGCAACGCTTCCAGCACGTGCGCGGGTTCGAGCATGTTGTGGTCGCGCCCGACCGCCAACGACTGCGCGTCGGCAAGCGCCTGCTGGAAACGCGACGTCAGTTTGTCCATCCGCACGTGGGCACCCTCATGTCATCGGAAGGCGACCGCAGCCGCCATCTACATCGAGATAGGGCCTGCGGTGTCCGCGTTCAACCACATCCCAACGGACCCAAGGGTCAGATGGCGTAACCCCGATGTGCGGTTTCAGGTCGCATGACGCGTTCAGCTATGCACATCATTCTTCGAACCGCTCGCCGATCGATTCCAGCAAACGCCGCCCATGCAGCACCGCGAGTATCTCGATGCGGGCGGGGCGCACTTCGTAGATCACGCGATAGCTGTACAGGAATCGCTCGCGCACCGCCTTGTCATGGAGTTCCGGCACCATGCGGCCGGCCAGCGGGTGCTCGGCAATGACGTCGCTCAACTCAAACAAGGCTGCTACCACGCGTTGCGCATGATGCGGCGAGTCGCGGGCGATAAACTCAGCTATGGCATCGATGTCGTCGAGCGATTCGCTCGACCAAATCAGTTCGGCAGCCATCGCGACAAGCGCTCACGCGCTTGTTCGCCGCTGTAGCTGTGCCCGGAGGCCACGTCGGCGCGGCCGCGCCGGATTTTCTCCAGCACGTACAGGTGATACTGGATGTCTTCCAGCGTGGCGTCATCGGGCAACTGCGCCAGCAGTCGCTCTACTTCTTGCTTGGCCGAGACTGGCGCGTTCATGGCTGGATTCACCGTGGTTGTGCTCGTATCTTAGCAGCAGCGCCGGGGCGCGTTCATCACGTTCCGCTTGGCGCGACGCGTCGGCCGGGACGTCAAGGGCGTGGACACCGACGCGACGGCCCTGCTGCGCACCGGCATCATCGACAAGACCGTCCAAGGCAAACTCTCGTTTCCCTGTGATGCCGTCCCCGTGGATTTTGTGCTCAAGGCGGCGTGAACCGATGCAGCGCCTGGGTCTTTTCGAAATAGGCCAAGCTGGCACGCACCGGGTCAGGTGCTGGTGTTGGCTGCTGACGTCGCTAATGACGAGGGTTATTGGTCTTTTTCACGCGTGATGCGTTGGCTGTTGCTTTTCGCCAAGTCGCGCAATTTCGTTTTCAGGATTTTGCCGTAGCTGTTTTTTGGCAATTCCTTGCAGAAAATGTAGCGCCTTGGTTTTTTGAACGACGCACTCTCGGCACGGAACCACGCGGTGAGCGTCGCTGCATCCAGCTTGCGCCCCGCACGCAGCACGACGAATGCGACCACCTCTTCTCCCCATTCGGGGTGTGGGGCCCCGACCACGGCGACCTCGGATACATCCGGATGTTGCGCGATCACCTCCTCGACCTCGCGCGGATAGATATTCGACCCTCCGGAGATGATCACATCCTTCGACCGGTCCGTCAGTGTCAGGAAACCATCCGCATCCAGAAATCCGATGTCGCCCGTGCACAGCCAGCCATCGATGAGGGTCAGCCGGCTCGCTTCCTCGTTGCGCCAATAGCCCGCCATGACGGGCGCGCCGCGTACCACCACTTGTCCGCACTCGCCGGTCGGCAGGTCGTTGAACGTTGCATCGACCACGCGTACTTCCACGCAGGATTGGGCCATCCCGACCGAGGCAACACGCGCCTTCCAGTTGCGCCCTTCGCGATTGGCAACCAGCTCCTTGCGCATCGCGGTGATCGTCATCGGGCTCTCGCCCTGTCCGTAGATCTGGGCGACGACCGGCCCCAGTGTGTCCAGCGCTTCGATGAGATTGGCTGCGTAGAGCGGTGCCCCGCCTGACACGATGGTGCGCAAGCCGGGGATCCTTTCGGGCGCACTGCGCACCATGCGCTGGATCATGGTCGGGGCGGCGAACAGGCACAGGCTGCCGAGCTCTCGCGCAAGCTCGAAAATCTCGGCGCTGTCGAAGCCGCGGGAAGCGGGGACGACGTGCCGCGCACCGCACCGCACGAAGATGAAGCTGTACAAGCCTGCGCCGTGCGACATCGGCGCTGCATACAGGTGCGCATCTGCGGACGACACGCTGTCCACGTCATAGGGATAACACAGCGTCATCGCCATCAGGTTTTCGTGCGTGAGCATGACGCCCTTGGGCTTGCCGGTGGTCCCCGACGTGTAGAACAGCCATGCGAGCACACCGCGTTCGAGGCGAGCCGGCGCGTCGCATTCACCCGCGCCATTCATCGCTGCGGCAAACGCAGGCGTGTCGACGCCCAGTTCCCTGCAACCCGGAGGCAGCGCGTCAACCGCAAACTGGGCGCCGGAGTCGGTGAACACCAACGATGCCTCGGCGTTCTGGATGATCCAGGCCGCTTCCTTGAGGTGCAGCTTGTAATTGATCGGAACGACCACGGCGCCAAGCCACCAGGCGGCGTACATCGCGACCAGGTATTCGATGCGATTGGGCATGCAGAGGGCAATGCGATCGCCGGCGCGCACCTTGAAGTTGGTCGCGAGCGTTGCGGACAGCGCGGCGGCCCGCGCGGCGAATTCGTGGTAATTCGCGCGGCACTCGGAACCCGTAAAGAGCGCTGGCGCTTGCGGCGTCTGCAACGCCCGTGCCAGAAGCCAGTTTGCCACGTTCACCTTCTGCGGCCCTTCCAATCCATCTGGCGTGGGCGGCGTGCTCCCGCGACGCGTAGATCCGAGGTGTCGTTCGCGCGAGCGCGGCCAGCCTTGTCGTCCCAACCGGCTCAATGGGCGGTCCAGCCTCCATCGACCACGATCGTCTGACCGGTGATGTTGCGCGCTGCGGGCGAGATCAGGAAGGCGACGATGCCGGCGATTTCCTCGATCGTGATGAACGCGCGCTTGGGGCAAGGTTTCAGCATGATCTCGTTGACCACTTGTTCTTCGCTGATGCCGTGGTTGCGCGCCTGCGCGGCGATCTGTTCTTCCACCAGTCGCGTCTTGATGTACGCCGGGCAGATGCTGTTGACGGTGATGTCACAGTCGGCGGTTTCAAGCGCCATGACCTTGGCAAACCCGAGCAGTCCGTGTTTGGCGGCGCAGTAGGCGCTCTTGAACGGCGAGGCCACCAGCGAGTGGATCGACCCGGTATTGATGATGCGTCCGTAGTTGCGTTCGCGCATGCCCGGCAGGATCGCTTGGGTCACCCGGGCGACGCCGGTCAGCATCACTGCCACCAGGAGCGACCATTGGTCCATCGGGAAATCTTCCAGCTTGGAGACGATCTGCAGCCCCGCGTTGTTGCACAGCACGTCGACCGGGCACGGCAGCGCCTTCATCAAGGCGGCGACGCTGGCATCGGAGGTGACGTCCAGCGGAAGCGCGTCCGCCTCGCCGCCGGCGTCGCGGATTTCCTCGGCAACTTGGGTCGCACCTGCGATGTCCATGTCGGTGACCACGATCCGGTGCCCCGCCTTGGCAAGTTCGTGTGCCACGCCGGCGCCAATGCCGCGGCCCGCGCCGGTGATGAGGATCTTGGACATGGCTTGCTCCGAATCAATAGGGGTTGCCGAGTGCGAGCGTCACCTGTACGCCGATGGTGCGTGGTTGCGACAGGAAAACGGGCACCGGCGCGAACGGGTCGTACTCATTGGTTTGGGTGCTGGCGGTGACCTGGCCTACCTTGTCGAACGCGTTGTGTACAAACCCGTCCACTTCAACACCATGCGGCATGAACACCGCGAGGTCGAGGTTGAACGTGTTGTAGCCGGGCAGCCGATACAAGGGTGTGATGGCGCTGCCCTGATAGCCGGCGGTGCGGTCACCGACCCATACGTCGCTGGCGGTCAGGGCGGCGGTGGAACTGCGGCCGACGTTGAAGTCGTAGCGGGCGCTCAACGCGGCGTTGAACTTCGGCGACATCGGAAGCCTGGCACCCGGTTGCGTGAGTCCCAGCCCAGGCACCGCCGAGGTGAGCTTGGCGTCGGTGTACGCGCCGGACGCCGTGAAAGTCAGATGCGGCGTGGCTTTCAATGCGGCGCTGAGTTCGGCGCCCTGGATGCGCGCGCTGCCGCCGTTTTCGATCTGGTTGACCCCGCCGTTGTTGACGGTCAACTGGATGTTCGACCACTGGATGTCATACAGATCCGCGTTGAAGGTGGCGCGTCCGTCCAGCAGGGTTGCCTTCTCGCCCACTTCGTAGTTCCACAGCTTGTCCGGCTGGAAGGTTGGCGCGCCCTTGCCGAGTTGCAGCACGAAATTCGGACCGCCCGGCCGATAGCCGCTGGCGATCTTGGCATACACCATGAAGTTTTGGGTGATGTGGTAACTCGGATTCAGCAACCACGTCGTCACACTCTGCTTCGAAGTGGCATCCTCGTGGGTCGTGAGGCCCGGGTTCGTGGGTACCACCAGCCAGCCATTGGCGACTTGCTGGTAGTGCTGATGGTTTTTGCTGTAGCGGACGCCGAGCGTGACATCGAACTGGTCAGTGACGTGATACGTGCCATCGGCGAAAACCGATGCCTCGCTGTAAATGCTGGGCAGCACACCGTAAAAGGGCGAGCCCGTGATCGTGAACGTGGGAGGCGGCGGCACCGGGTTGGGCAACGGATAGGTTGTCAGCAGTCCATTGGGACTGGAGGCATCCTGCAAATTGACGAATTCGTGCGTGTCCTCATGCGCGAGATAAGCGCCGAGCAGCCATTCGAAACGCTGGTCCTTCGGCGATTCCAGCCTGAATTCCTGACTCTCCTTTTTGGTGGTGGTGTTCGCGAACAGGTTATAGGTGGAAAGCGGGAACAGGCCGAAGACATCGTGGAACACGACGTTGTACAGGTCGCTCAAGCCGATGTTGTCGCGACCCGTGTTGTTCTGGTACGCCGTGATCGAGGTGAACTTCGCCCAGTGCAGGTTCCAGTCGAGGATGCCCGAGAACATTCGGAGCGAATTGAATTCAGCCTGGCCGACCGCAGCCTCCTGCTGATAGGTTCCGAGCGTCGGCTGGCCGGTCGAGATGTTGCGGAAATCCACGCCCAGTCCATCGCCGCGGTTCTTCTGCGAAAACGCCGACAGCTTGAGGCTCACGTCTGGCGTGAATTGCACCAGCAACTGTGCGCGGCCCATGGTGACGTGCCCCGACCCCTGGTTGTCGAGGCCGAGCAGGGTGTTGTCACCGAAGCCGGTGTCGTACTGCTGCACGGCATCCACGCGCAGCGCGACCTTGCCGGGCGCCAGTGGGGCGTTCAACATTGCATCCACGCCGTAATTGGTGCCCGCATGGGCGGTGCTCGATACGCCGGCCGAGCCGAGTGCGCCGAAGTCGTCCAGGTTCGGCTGCACCGGTACGTATTTGATCGCGCCGCCCAGCGCATTGGCGCCGTACAGGGTGCCTTGCGGGCCGTTCAGCACTTCGACGCGCGCAAGGTCGAAGGTGTTGATGGGAATCGTTTGATATCCCAGGCCGAACGGCGTACTGGCGCCGATCGGAACCTGATCGAAATACATGCCGATGCCGCTGCTGAGTTGCTTGCCGCCGGTGGTGACGCCGCGGATCGAGACGATGTCGGCCGTCGGGCCCAGCGAGTCATAACTGAGCCCCGGCACGAAGCC
>JBOHYT010000084.1:0-2785 GCA_050738055.1 Rhodanobacteraceae bacterium | reverse complement strand
CGCGCGGGATCTTGTTCGGATCGAGGCTGTTGCCGATCACGCCGTCGCCGTTGAAATCGAAACCTACGTCCTGCTCGGTGGTTTCCTCGCCGCCGCCGTACGCGGAAATCTGCGGATTCGCGTTCCGTATGATTTCGTCGGAATACGACCCCGTCAGCATGGCGCCCCAGCGGTCGGTGCGGTAATTGACGAGGAAAGACCCTTCCTTGTTCAATTTCCTGGTTCGATCGCCCCAATCCCCCTGGGCAGTTCCGCTGAAGGTCCAGCCGTCCTTGAAGTCGAACGGACGATGGGTGCGCAGGTTGATGATGCCGCTGACGCCGCCGGCGATGTTCGACGCCATGATCGACTTGATGACATCCGCGCCCGCAAACAGGGTCGGCGGAATGTCCACGAAGTCAGGTTGGCCAGACGCCAGGTCGCTGATGCCGTTGCTGTTGAGTCCGTTGCCACCGCCCGGCGAAAGGAATATCTCGCCGTTCAACGTGGTGGCGACCTCGGGCAGCCCGCGGACGCTGACCGTGGTGCCCTCGCCGCCGGAACGGCCGATCTGCACACCGGGGATGCGCGACAGGGCATCGGAAATCGTGACGTCCGGTAGCTGGCCGATGTTCTGCGCGGTGATCGAATCCTCGATCTGGGGCGCGTAGCGCTTCAAAATCAGGTCGCGCTGCTGGGAGGCGGCGATGCCCGTCACCTGGATCGTTGCAAGCTCCTGCGCTTTTTTCTGGGCGTTGGTCAGGGGCTTCTTTTTCTTGGTCTCCGACGTATTGGTTGGCGGAGTGGTTTGCGTGTCGTTCTGTGCGGCGGGTACGGCTTCGGTACCCAATGCCACTGCGGCAGAGTCGTTGGCGCGGGCGCCGGCCGCGATCCCGAGACACAGCGCCGTCGCGATGGCCACCGCAAGCGGCTTGGCGTGAAACCTGTGGGAAGTCATGAGTTCCTCCTCGACGCGCAAGAACGCGAACCGCGTTCGATTCCGATGGAAGTCCTACATTGGCAAGTTTGCGGCTCCCGTCCTGGCCAAGCTTCGCCAGCAATCCCCGCCCCGGTGGCATTCGTGCGCCCCATCTCGTCTGTTCCGTCCGCCGCTCGTGATCGCTCCGCCACCACCTGAGGAACTGCTGTCGAGTGGATCACAAACGTTGCATTAAGTCAAGTTGAAGTAGGTAATGGCGTCGATCCGCTTTGGGTCATAGGGAGCATGCGGACGTGCAATGCTGGCTTTTCCCTTCTCCCTTCGGGAGAAGGGGCGCAACGCGCCGCCTTTGTTCTTGCGCGAAGCGCCGGATGAGGGTCCGGTATCGCGCGTGTCCAGAACACCTTGACCAGCGCCTGCTTCCATGCAAACCCGAACCCTCACCCGCGCCTGCGGGGAGCGCTACGCGCTCGCGCTGCGCACCCCTCTCCCGGAGGTAGAGGGGATTTCTACAGCTGAGTGTTAATCAGCTTCTCAACCCCGTGCCGGGGCGGGAGCTCGCGAAGAAACAAGAACTTGCGGAATTTGTTTCTCAAGAGGATGCCTGAGCGATCCGCAACCATTACCTGCCGGTCCCGTTGGCAACGTCGTGCCCACGACAGTTGGCACGTTCTACTATGGGCGGGAGGCGTTTGCCCTCGGTCTTGCCGAATCCAACTCATCTGGGGACTTCCGGCAGCGTCCGCGCTGCCGTGCCGACTCCTAGCGCGTGCGCCGATGCAGAAGCCATCCAGACCCAACAAACCGACGACGGGCACCAACCTCGAGCACGCCCGCTTGCACAATCGTCGCGTGGTGCTGGAAGCCATCCGCCAGGCGGGCCGTTTGACCCGGGCCGACCTGACCCGAACCACCGCGCTGACGACGCAGACGATCTCCAACATCGTTGCGGAGTTGCTCGCCGAGTCGAAGGTGCTGGCGCACGCACCGGAGAAAACGCCGAGGGGGCAGCCGCCCATTCCGTTTTCGATCAATCCCGACGGCGGGTTCTCGATCGGCTTTCACGTGGAGCAGCACCGCATCGTTGCGGTGCTGATGGATCTGAAGGGCGTCACGCGCGGACGGCTGGTTTTCCCGGTCAGTTATCCCACCTTCGCCGAGGCGCTGCCGCTGCTGGTGAAAAGCGTCCGGATGTTTCGCCGCAAGGTGCCGGCGGAGCGATTGCTCGGCATCGGCATCGCGCTGCCAGGTCCGTTCGGCGTCGAGGGCATGAGCGCCATCGGTCCGACCGGACTGCCGGGTTGGGATGACGCGGCAAGCCTCGCAGCGCTTGGCGAGTCGACGCAACTTTCGGTGCTGATGGAGAACGACGCGACCGCTGCCGCGATGGGCGAGCGCTTGTATGGCGTCGCCGGAGAGCTCAGGGACTTCGCCTACCTGTTCGTGGGGCATGGCTTTGGCTCGGGGTTCTACCTCGACAACCGGCTCTACGCGGGCCACTGGCGCAATGCGGGCGAGATCGGCCACGTCATCGTGATCCCCGGTGGCAAGCCGTGCTATTGCGGCAAGCAAGGCTGCTTCGAACGCTACGTTTCAGGAGCCTCGTTGCTCGAACATCTGGGGATGGGCGTCGATCAGAACCTGGGCGACCTGGACTTGGGCGAACGCAAGTACGCGGGCGGCATCCAGCGCTGGCTTGCCGAAGCGGTGCCGGCGCTTCGCTATGCCATCAGCATGCTGGAATCGTTGCTGGATCCGGAAGTCGTGCTGGTCGGCGGCACGCTGCCCAACGCCATCCTGCGCTCGCTGGTGGACCGGTCGTTTCCGCTGTTTCCCTCAGTAAGTGTCAGGGCCGCACGGCCCCAC
>JBOHYT010000083.1:0-14337 GCA_050738055.1 Rhodanobacteraceae bacterium | reverse complement strand
GGCCTGGAGCACAATCTGGGATTGACCTGCGACCCGATCGGCGGACTGGTGCAGATTCCCTGCATCGAGCGCAACGCGATGGGCTCGGTCAAGGCGATCAACGCCCAGCGCATGGCGATGCGCAGCGACGGCAAGCACCGCGTCTCTCTGGACAAGGTCATCAAGACCATGCGCGACACCGGCCGCGACATGAAGGACAAGTACAAGGAAACGTCGCGGGGTGGGTTGGCCGTAAACGTGGTCGAGTGCTGAACGCGCTCGTATCGCAATGTTCAGTCGCGCTGAACGGGATTTGCCCCCGCCTTGACCCAGAGCGCGCGCGGGCGTTCACTAGGTGGGGCCATCTCGCGATGGCTCCCACGGCGGGTCGCGGAGGCTCACCCGGATCATTCAAGGAGGAGGAGAACATGAAACGCACGATGATGTCGTTCGTGGTCGCGGGTGCATTGGCTTGCGCGGCGCCGCTGGCGCTCGCGCAGAGCAGCACCGACGCGCAGGACACCGGCATGCAGCATCCGCAGTCCGGCGCGATCACGCATCAGCCGCCGTACAAGAGTCCGGCACCGATGTCGAGCAGCAGCACCGGTTCGTCGCGATCCAGCATGTCCAGTTCCAGCATGGGCAACGGGCAGATGATGGGTGAGCACAGCATGAGTGGCACGGTCGAATCGGTCACCAGCGAGGGTTTCGTGATGCTGAAGACCGGCGAAGGCACATTGAAACTGCACTTCCCGGATGCCTCGCAGAACTTGAAGGCGGGCGACAAGATCACGGTGCACCTGGGCTACAGCAAGGACGGCGGCTCGTCCTCGATGTAGTGCTGCCGATACCGGAATTGTGATGGGCGGCCCAGGGGTCGCCCTTTTTTTTAGCATTTCGTTTGTGCGTTCCGGTCAAACTTGCGCCCCGCTATGCTAGGCAGGTCTTCGCAACCGCGTGCCGCTGCGCGCACCGATTATCATTCCATGGCGTCGATCGCGGAAAACGCTTCCCACGAAATCGCAGGCGCGGCGGCGCCGGTCTGCGCGCTGCTGATCGCGCGCGGCAAGCTCAAGGAGAGCGACCTCGCGCGCGCCGAACGCATTCACATGGAGTCGCCCGACGGCACGCTGACGACCTTGCTGGCGACGCTCGGCCTGGTTTCCGAGCGCGATCTTGCGGAAGCCTGGGCCGAAACGCTGAAGCTGCCGCTGCTTTCGGCCAAGGACGCGGGCGACACGCCGCCGGAAGCGCAGCCGTTGTCGCTGCGCTTCATGAAGCAGCACCACGTGCTGCCGGTCGGCGAGCGCGATGGTGCGCTGGAGCTTGCCGTCGCCGATCCGGGCGATCCGTATCCGCTGCAGGCGGTATCGCTGGCGGCGGGCAAGCCGGTCGTGCTGCGTATCGCGCTGCGTTCGGAAATCGACGACCTGATCGAGCGCTGGCATGGCCAAGGCCGCAGCGCGCTGGGCACCATCGTCGAAGGAATGGAAGGCGAAGGCGGCGAGTCCGCGGACGACGACATCGAACACCTGCGCGACCTCGCATCCGAAGCGCCGGTGATCCGTCTGGTGAATCTGCTGATCCAGCGTGCGGTGGAAGCGCGCGCTTCCGACATCCACATCGAGCCGTTCGAGAATCGCCTGAAGGTGCGCTACCGCATCGATGGCGTGCTGCATGAAGTCGAAGCGCCGCCGGCGTCGTCTACCGCGGCGGTGATTTCGCGCATCAAGATCATGGCGCGCATGAACATCGCCGAGCGCCGACTGCCGCAGGACGGCCGCATCATGCTGCGCGTGCAGGGCAAGGAACTGGATCTTCGCGTGTCGTGCATCCCGACCAGTTTCGGCGAATCGGTGGTGATGCGCATCCTCGATCGCGGCAGCGTGGTGCTGGATTTCGAGTCGCTCGGTTTCGACGAACACAGCCTGCCGCCGTTCCTGCACGTGCTGGAGCAGCCGCACGGAATACTGCTGGTCACCGGCCCGACCGGCTCGGGCAAGACCACCACGCTGTACACCGCGCTGGCGCGCATCAACACGCCCGAGCGCAAGATCATCACGGTCGAGGATCCCGTCGAGTACCAGCTCGAAGGCATCAACCAGATGCAGGTGAAGCCGCAGATCGGGCTCGATTTTGCAGGCGCCTTGCGCTCGATCGTGCGCCAGGACCCGGACGTGATCATGATCGGCGAAATGCGCGATCTCGAGACCTGCAGGATCGCGATCCAGTCGGCGTTGACCGGGCACCTGGTGCTGTCCACGCTGCACACCAACTCGGCGGCGGGCGGCCTGACCCGGCTGCTCGACATGGGCGTCGAGGATTATCTGCTGGCCTCGACCGTCAATGCGATCATGGCCCAGCGGCTGGTGCGCAGGCTCGATCCCGCAAGCGCCGAGGCCTACGAGCCGCTGCCGGAACTCATCGCCGAACTCGGCCTGGACCAGCTCACCACGCAACGCCCGATCCGGCTGTATCGTCCGCAGCCTTCGCCCGACAACCCGAGCGGTTACCGCGGGCGGCTGGCGATCATCGAGCAGTTGACCATGAACGATGGGTTGCGGCGCCTGTTGATGCAGCACGCCGATGCTTCGGACATCGAACGCGCTGCCCGCGAGGCCGGCATGCGCACGATGCACGAGGATGGCCTGCGCAAGGCGCTGCAAGGGCTGACCACGGTGGAAGAGGTGCTGCGTGTTACGGAAGAAGCCTGAAAGCCGGGACTCGGGACTTGATCTGGACTCGGGGGGAATCCCGTGGCCTGAAGTGCCTTGCAGCTTGCGACATACACACTGTCGAGGTCGCCGCGGCGGACGGCGCGACGCACCGCTTTTCCGAGTCCCGAGTCCCGAGTCCCGAGTCCCGAGTCCCGTGTGATGGCTTCTTTCCGCTACAAAGCCGTCACGCCTGCCGGCGAGACCGTCGAGGGCCGGATGGACGCAGCCACCGTCGAGGACGTGATCGCGCGCCTGCAGGAACAGGGCAACGTTCCGCTCGAGGCGGGCGATGCGTCCGGCGGCGGCTCGTTGCTCGGCGGATGGCGCAGGAAGTCCCTGGGCGGCGCGGCGCTGGTCGAGTTCACGCGCCAGCTCGGTGTGCTGCTGCACGCGGGCCTGCCGCTGGACCGCGCGTTGCAGATGCTGCTGGAGCTTCCCGAGGGCGAACGCGCGCGGCGGGTGGTCGAGCGGGTTCGCGACCGCGTGCGCGGCGGCTCGTCGTTGTCGCGCGCCCTGGAGGAGGAGCACGGCGTGTTCCCCAAGCTCTACCTCAGCATGGTCCGCGCCGGCGAAGCCGGCGGCGCGCTAGACGCCACCCTGGAGCGGCTGGCCGATTATCTGGAACGTGCGCGCAAGTTGCGCGAAAGCGTGATCGGTGCGCTGGTGTACCCGGCGTTCCTGCTGTTCGGCGTACTCGGTTCGCTGATCCTGCTGCTGGCGTTCGTGCTGCCGCAGTTCGTGCCGATCTTCAACGACATGAACGTGCAGATCCCGCTGATCACGCGGATCCTGATGGGCGTCGGTTCGTTTCTGCACGACTGGGGCCTGCTGCTGCTGATCGTGCTGATCGCGCTCGGCTTGTGGGGCGCTGCGCGGATGCGCGACCCCGAGGTGCGACGCGCGTTCGATGCGCGATTGTTGCGGGTGCACGTGCTGGGGCCGCTGCTGCTCAAGGTCGATACCGCGCGGTTGATGCGTACGCTCGGCTCGATGCTGAAGAACGGGGTATCGCTGCTGGCGGCGCTGGGGATCGCGCGCCAGGTCGTGGCCAACCATGAATTGTCCGAGCAACTGGTGCCCGCGATCGAGGCGGTCAAGGGCGGCGATTCGCTTTCGCACGCGCTGGCTTCGCATACCGGTTTTCCGAAGCTCGCGATCCAGATCACCCTGGTCGGCGAGGAATCAGGCACACTCGATGGCATGCTGCTGCGCGCCGCCGACACCTACGACGGCGAGGTCAAATCCGCGATCGACAAGATGCTGTCGGCACTCGTGCCCATCCTCACCATCGTGATGGCACTGCTGGTCGCCGGCATCATGTTGTCGATCCTGTTGCCGTTGTTGAGCTTGACGGGCAGCATCCATTGATTTTTCACGACGAGGTTTGAGCATGCTTGCATTGAATTCGGTCGGGACCCGGGACCCGGGGCCGGGGACCCGCCGTCATCGGGAATCTTCGCAGGGCCTTGCCAATCAGCGATGGCATGGCGTGGATTGCCAGACGCCGTCCATTTCTTCGCATCCACGCCCGGTGCGCAAGCGATCGCTTTCCCGGGTCCCGGGTCCCCGGTTCCGGGTCCCGGCTCTCGGCTTCACCCTCCTCGAGATGCTCGCGGTCATCGTGCTGCTCGGCATCGTCGCGGTGATCGTGGCGCGCTCGGTGTCGGGGAGCGTCGATACCGGCAAATGGGACGCCGGCAAGATCGGCGTCACCAAGCTCGACCAGGACGTGCAGGCGTACGCCCTCGACAACGGTTCGCCGCCGAAGTCGCTGCAGGACCTGATCACCAAGCCGCTCAACGCGCCGTCGTGGAACGGGCCCTACGCGAAGCCCGCCGACCTGATTGATCCGTTTGGACATCCATACGGCTACCTCTACCCGGGCAAGCACGGCCAATACGACATCATCTTCTACGGCCGTGACGGCAAGCCTGGAGGTACGGGTGTCGATCGTGATTACGGCAACTGGCAATAGGGCCGGGACCGGGGACCGGGGACCGGGGACCGGAAGACCCGGCACCAGCGCCCAGGAACCGACGCTCGGGAGCGATGGCAGGTATGTTGTGCGCCAGGCATGCCTGCGCTGGGCAATATCGTCGGACCCGTCGGGAATTGGTCCCTTATCAACACGCCGCGACCCTTGCCGGTCCCCGGTCCCCGGTCCCCGGTCCCGCGGCTTCACCCTCCTCGAAATGCTCGCGGTGATCGTGCTGATCGCGATCGCGGTGACCGTCACCGCGGTCTCGTTGAACGGTCGCAGCCGCGGGCAACTGGATGCGACGGCGCAACGCGTCGCGGCCGGCCTGCGCGATACCCGCACCCGCGCGATGGCGACCAGCCGTCCGCAGGGCTTCGTGGTGGACTTGCGTGATCGCAGTTTCGCCGCGCCGGGCCGCGACCCGCGCACGTTTCCTGCCGGAACCTCGGTGCAGGTGACTTCGGCCGCCGAGCTCGCGCCGGCGGACGGGATCGCGCAGATCCGCTACTACCCGGACGGCAGTTCGAGCGGCGGCAGGATCGTGTTGAGCGAGCGCAAGCGCAGCGTCACCGTCGCGGTCGACTGGCTGACCGGGGCGGTGACGGTCGACCATGGAGCAACGAAGTGATTCGTGCGTTCCAGCGAGCGCGGCCACAGCGCCATTACGAACAGGGACCGGGGACTCGGGACCCACTGAGGCCGGGACCCGGAAGAGCGGCGGATTCTCGGCGGCTTGTCGTCCGTCGCGACGTGCTTTGCGCTGTACAGCGACCGCAACCGACGTCCACAGCAGCTTGTGCCCAGGATTTTCTACCATTGGTTTCCGGCGTGCGCAGGGACGGCGGCTTCGTAGGAAGGCTGCGACCGACTGCCCCCGCAGCGAACGCGGAGCCATCGTCATGCCGGGTCCCGGGTCCCGGGTCCCGCGTCCCGCGGCTTTCGCGGGTGCCGGCTCAGGGCTTCACCCTCATCGAAGTCCTCGCCGCGATCGCGTTGCTGGCGATCGTCTTTGCGATCGGGCTGGGTGCGCTCGGCAAGTCGGCGCGGAACGCGGCGCGCAGCGCGGCGCTGGATACCGCGGTCGAGCACGCGCAGAGCCTGCTGTCCGGGCAAGGATTGACCGCGCCGCTCAAGGACGAAGCGCTGTCGGGAAAGTTCGGCGACGACATGCACTGGACGATGAAAATCCATGTGCTTCCCCGGCCGGCGCCGGGCGCAGGCGCGGGAGACATGGGGGTGCAGGGTCAGGGCGTGTTGCTGGCGCAGGCCGCGCGCGTGGACCTCTACCAACTCGACGTCGCCGTGCAGTACGGCGACGGCCGCAGCTTGCGGCTGTCCACCCAGCGCGCGCAGGCTGCATCGGCGCAACAGCCATGAACCGCGTAAACGCGAACCTCGAAGCAACGCGTCGGGCATATGCGACGAGACGCCGGTCCCGGGTCCCGGGTCCCGGGTCCCGGCTTTTACGCGGCTTCACGCTGCTGGAAATCCTGCTGGCGCTGGTGCTGATGGCGTTCGTGATGCTGGGCGTGTGGGGCGCGCTGTCCGGCGCGACGCGGATCACCCGGGCGAGCGACGCGCTGATGGCGCAAAGCGAGGACGTGCGTACCGTGCAGCAGTTCCTGCGGCGTTACGTTTCGGTGGCCCGGATGCAGCCGTGGAGCACCGCCGGCGACACCCCGCGCGTGCGCATGTTCGAGGGTGATGCGACTTCGATGCGCTACGTCGCACCGTTGCCGATGCAGTCGGGCCACGCGGGCCTGTACCTGCAGCGCGTGAACCTCCGCAGGAACGCAGACGGCCGCATGACGCTGTGGCTCGAATACCAGCCGTACACGGCCGGCGTGCCGGCCACTGGCGAGCCGCTGCGACACGTGTTGCTCACGAACCTGCAGGGCGGCAAGTTCGAATATCTCGCCGCGGCGGCGTTCGGCAAGCCGGCTGGCTGGCGCGATGACTGGACTGCGCCCAGCGGGTTGCCGCTGGCGGTTCGAATCCACCTCGACCCGGCGTGGCGTGCGCGGGTGCCGTTCCCGGACATGGTGATCCGGTTGCACAGCGGCGAGGGCTACGCCGCGATGATCGGGGGCGCGCCATGATGCGGCGCCGCCAACGCGGCACGGCACTGCTGCTGGTGCTGTGGGCGACGATGTTGCTGGCTGCGCTCCTGATCGGGGTTGCGGCGGCCTCGCGCAGCCACAGCGAAGCGGCGCTGTACGGGTCCGAGCGGGTGCGCGCGGAACTGGCGGCCGAGGCAGGCGTCGCGCACGCGGTCGCCGGTTTGCACGCACCGGATCTCCGGCAACGGTGGGTGCCGGACGGCCGGCCATACCGGTTCGCGTTCGACGGTGCGAAGGTGACGGTGACGGTGGTCGACGTCGCGGGCGAGGTCGATCTCAATGCGAGCGCGCCCGATCTGCTGCGGAACCTGTTCGCTGCCGCAGGCGCGGACCGCGCACGCGCCGGCCAACTCGTCGATGCCTTGCTCGCGCGGCGCAGCGGCGTCACCGGAACGCGCGGCGCAATCCGGGGCGTAGCGGGGGGGCTGGACGCGCGCCAGGCCCGCGGCGCGTTGCGCGCGATTGATCCGTTGGCGCGGCTGCCGGGAATGGATCCGGCGTTGTACGCGCGGCTCGCGCCGTCGGTGACCGTTTTCTCGGGGCGCAATTTCCCGGATGCGTCGTACGCGGGTTCATTGGCGCTGGCAGCGCTGCGCGGCATCGGCAACGACCAAGCCAGAACGCTGGTCGCGCAGCGGCACAGCCGCACGGCGCAGGCGGGCGCCGGCAACGGCCAGGCTTTCGGTGCGACCGCCAATGGCCCGCTGGTGGCCGGCTACGGAGGGATGGTCGAGCGGGTCTTCAGCACCGCGGTGATGCCCGATGGAACCCGTGTCCAACTGGACGTCACCCTGCGCATGGCGTTGACGGGCACCGGCGGCCGGCCGTACAAAGTGCTGGACTGGCGCACTGATTCCGCGGAAATGCCGTGAAATAATCCGCTCCCGATGCCACTATCAAGCGCACAACCCATGGAACGCGTCAGGCTGGCGTGGCGGCGATCGCCGCTGCCGGCGTTCCTGCATTGGTGGGGCAGCGAGCTGGTCGCCGTGCTGCCCGCGCCGCTGCGCGGGTGGGTGGGGCGCGGGCACGACGTGCTGTGGCTGACCTCGGACGCCAGCCGCATCACGGTGCGGCGCGCGCGTACCCGGGCCACGCTCGCGAACATGTCCAGCCAACTGCCGCCGCACGTACAGCGCGAGGAGTTCGCGCGCGTTTGTACCGGTATCGATCCGGACGATCGCCGTGTGCTGCTGGTGGTGCCGCTGGCGCAGGTGCTGGCGCGGCGGCTGCTGATGCCGGCGGCGGCCGCGGCCGACCCGCGCCGGGTAGCCGGGTACGAACTCGACCGGCAGACGCCGTTCACCGCCGATCAGGTGTATTACGACGTGCGGCCCAGCCCCGATTCCGCGCCGTCCGGCCAGGTGGCGCTGGATCTGTACGTGATGCCGAAATCCTCGCTTGATCCGGTGCTGGAGCACTTGGCGTCGATCGGCGCGCGGCCGGACGGCGTGGACGTGCAGGGTGCCGACGGCATCCTCGCCGGCATCGACCTGTTGCCGCCGGTGCGGCGCCCGCGGCGCACCACCCGGCGGCGGCGCGCCAACTGGATTCTCGCGGCAGCCTGCGTGTTGCTGGCGGTGCTGGTGCTGTCGCAGTGGCTGGACAACCGCCGCGCGGCGCTCGCGACGATGCAGGAGCAAGTCGCGGCGATGCGCGTCAAGGCCACTCGCTCGGAGCAACTGCGCGCGCAACTGACCGGCGCGCTCGCGGCGTCGAAATTCCTGGTCAAGCGCAAGGCGGAAAACGCCTCGACGCTCGCGGTGCTGGACGACCTTACCCGCCGCATGCCATCCACCGCGTGGCTGGACGCCCTGACGCTGGACGACTCGGGCGGTCTGGACATCCGCGGCGAGGCCGACAAGGCGGCGGCCCTGGTCGATACGCTCGGCAGTTCGAAGCTCCTGCGCGAGCCGAAATTGCAGGGCGTGATCCAGCCCGATCCGGCCACCGGCAAGGAACGCTTCGAATTGTTCGCACGGGTGCGCGGACCGGGGGCCCCCGATGCGCACTGACGCGCGACGCCGCCGTCCGACGCGGCTGAATCCCGTGCAGTCGCGGCTCGCGGCCGTGACGCTGGCGCTGGTCGCGCTGGCGATCGCGTATTTCCTGTTCCTGCACTGGTGGTTCGTCGCGCCGATGCTGCGCGTGGATGGCCAGATGCACGACCTGCAGCAGATCCATGCCAAATACGCGGCCGCGATCGCCCAGCAACCACTGCTCGAAAAACGCGTGGCGAGCCTGGAGCGCGGCGGCGCCACGGTGGGCGCGTTCCTGGCCGCGGACGACCCCAGCACCGCGGCAGCCGGGTTGATCCAGCGCGCCACCGACGTGGTGGCGGCGCATGCTCACCAAGGCTCGGGGTGCAGCATGCCGTCCAAGATGCCGATCGAACAGGACAATGGCAGCGAGGCCTTCCGCCGCGTCAGCGTCAGCATCACGCTGGACTGCGGAATCCAGCCGCTGGCGGGGGTCCTGTACGATTTCGACCGGGGGCTTCCGTATCTGTTCATCGACAACCTCACCGTGGCGCGTTCGCCCGACGGGCGTCTGCAGGCGCAGATGACCCTTTCCGGCTATCTCCGCCCGGCGGCCTCGCCATGAACGCCGCCGACCGCCGCCGCCTGACCCCGGCACTCGGCGTCGTCGCCGTGGTGCTGGCGCTGCTGCTGATCGCGCTGTGGGCGGGACTGGGGCGCGGCGCGCACTGGCACGACATGGCGGCAGCGCCCAAGTTGCCGTCGATCGGTGCAACCGCGCCGCTGTCGGTGGTGCCGCCGCTCGAGCATTACGCGGAGGTCTGGCAGCACCCGTTGTTCAGCCCGACCCGCACGCCCGAGCCGGTCGCAGGGGGCGGAAACCGCGCCACGGGCGATCTGCAGCTGACCGGCGTGATCATGTTGCCGGGCCTCAAGATGGCGATCCTGCACGACAAGACCGGCAACAAGGATTACCGCGTGATTGCGGGCAGCCCGTCCCGGGATGGTCCCTCGCTGATCGAACTGCACCCGCGCAGCGCGGTGGTCGATGTGTCCGGCTCGCACCAGAAACTGGAACTGCTGCCCAGCCCATCGCCCTGGGTGGGCAACGCGGCTGCGCCGGCGCAAAGCACCCAGGCCGCGGCGTCTGCTAATGTCAGCCGCCGCGAAGGGGAGGAGTCACCCGAAGCGCTGTTGTCGCGGCTCGGTCCGCGCGAGAGGAAAGCGGCGGAGCAGGCGTTGTCCGGGCTCAGTCCCGACGAGCGGGAGGCGGCGATCCGGGCGTTTTCCGGGCTCAATCCCCGCCAACAGCAGCAAGCGATCCGTGCGCTGACGTCCGGTAGTACTCCGCTATCGGCCGCTGCGCGGACCCGGATCCTGAAAGCACTCATCGAACAACAGCGTGCAACGGACAAGGGGGAAGGCCGATGATGCGGACGCCGCCAAGCCTGACCACGCGCCCCGATCGTGGAGAACACTGCGTGTACAAGAAGATTGCCGCATCGGGAATCATCATCATCGCGGTGCTGCTGGCCGGTTGCGCGCCGCAAGTCCGCCCGGACCACGACTACCGCCTGCAGCGCGAGGCGATCGCCGGCACCCACAAGCCCGTGCCGGCGCCGCTGAACGTCGGTACCGGGCAGCAAAACCAGCCGCTCGCGGTCGGCGCACAGCCGGAAACGCATTATGGAACCGGCGTGTTCATCAACGCCACGCCCGCGCCCAGCAAAGTGCCCGGGGGCACCAACCAGGGCGGAACCATCACCTTCAATTTCGACAACCAGCCGGTGCAGGCTGCTGTCCAGGCGATCCTGGGTGACGTGCTGCACGCCAATTACGCGATCTCGCCCCAGGTCAAAGGCACCGTGACCTTTTCCACCTCGCAGCCGGTGACCAAAGAGGAGGTGCTGCCGATCCTGCAGATGCTCCTGTCCTGGACCGGCAACGCGCTGGTGCAGCGAAGCGGCAGCTATCTCGTGGTGCCGGTCGATCAGGCGGCGCCCGGAACACTGGTGCCGGGCTTGGGCGCGGTGTCGCCCGGCTCGGGCTATGCCGCGCAGTTGTTTCCGCTGCACTACGTGTCGGCCGAGGCGATGCAGAAGCTCCTGAAGCCGTTCGCCGAACCCAAGGCATTTTTGCTGGTCGACCCGATACGCAATCTTTTGGTGATGGGCGGCACACCCGACGAACTCGCCAATTACCGGAACATCATCCGTACCTTCGACGTGGATTGGCTGCGCGGGATGTCGGTGGCGGTGATCCCGTTGCAGCACGTGCAGGCGGAGGACCTGGTCGGCCAGCTCCGGACGCTGTTCGGCGAGCAGGGAGAAAAAGGCCAGCAGATGTCCAGCCTGGTCCGGCTGCTTCCGCTCAAGCACAGCAACAGCCTGGTGGTGATCACCTCGCAGCCGTCCTACATCGACGAGGTGCGCAGGCTCGTCACCACCATCGACAATGGCGCAGGCAATTCGTCCGGTCTTTACGTCTACAACGTGCTCAACGTGAAGGCCTCGGACCTCGCCCGGCACCTCAACGAGCTGTTCGGCAACACCACGGGCAATGGGCAGCAAAGTTCCGCAGGCGCGGTCGCGCCAGGCTTTTCGCCGCTGGAACAGGCTGCGCCGGGCAGCCTGGGTGCACAGCAGGGTTTTGGCGGTTTCTCATCCAACAACAGCTTCGGGAACGGCACCGGCCAGGGCGGTGGCGACGAGTTCGGCAGCGGCGGAGTCGGCGCGGGCATGGTGCAGGGCGCGACCCAGGCCCGCCGTCAGCAGCAGATGGGACAGCAGGGCACGCTCGCGTTCACCACCAGCGAGGGCGTGCGAATCGCCGCGGTCAACGAGAACAACCAGCTCCTGATCCGTGCAAAGCCCGGGCAGTGGGAAAAGCTGCTGCCGGTGATCGAACGGCTGGACGAGAAGCCGCTGCAGGTGCAGATCGAGACCCGGGTGCTGGAAGTCGACCTGACCGGCGAATTCCAGTTCGGGGTGCAGTATTTCCTGAGCCACGTCGAGAGCGGTTCGCAGATTCCTCCGTCCGCGATTCCCATCCCCCCGATTCCCACCCCGCAGCCGTACGGGTTGTTCTACACGTTTGCGGGCAGGAACCTGGCGGCCGCGATCTCGGCGCTCGACAGCAGCAGCGACGTCAAGGTGCTGTCGGCGCCGTCCTCGGTGGTGCTCAACAACCAGGAAACCACCTTCAAGGTGGGCGAAAAAATCCCCGTGGTGCAGACCTACCTCGCGCCGGGTCTCGGGGTCGGCACGGCCGGGGTCAACGTGGGTCAGGTGCAATACATCGATACCGGAGTGCTGCTGGACGTGGTGCCGCGGGTCAGCCCGGGCGGGCTCGTTTACATGGACGTCCAGCAGATCGTCAGCAAGCCGGGCGTCCAGGACAAGTTCGGCAACTACACGATCTCCAATCGCGCGTTGAGCACCGAGGTGGCGGTGCAGAGCGGGCAGACGGTGCTGCTAGGTGGCCTGATCCAGCAAAGCAACTCGACGGTCAACAACGGCATTCCGTTCCTCGACCGCATCCCGGTGGTCGGGCACCTGTTCGGCAATACCGACCGCAACAACTCGCGCACCGAGCTGATCGTGCTGATCACGCCGCGGATCATCCGCAACCCGGAAGACGCGCGGCGTGTCACCGACGAATACCAGACCCAGTTCGAATCGCTGCGGCCGATCCTGCCGGGCGGCAGCGCGGCGCCGGCCACGCTGCCGGTGCCGACATCGTCGCTGCAGCCGGTCGAGGCGCCGGTGGCGCGGCCGACCGGCTGGGCCGTGCAGGTCGCAACGCTCACCGAGCTCGCCCCCGCCGAAAGCCTGCGCGGGCGCCTCCAGCAGCTTGGCTACGCGAGTTATTTGACCAGCGCGCAGACGGTGGAGGGCGGCCGTTGGCTCGTGTTCGCAGGGCCGGTCATCAGTCGCGAGGCCGCCGAACGGCTGCGCACCGTCATCGCCGAGGCGCTGCATATCGGTGGCATGCGGATTACACCACCGCCACCCGCGTAGGCGAGGACGAAGCCGACCAGCGCCCTTGCGCCTGCAGCAACTCGGGTTTGCAGTTGCATTGCCGGCGCCTTGACCGGACCGCCACCGGCGAGCGCTGGCGGGTGCTTGCCGGCCCTGTCGTCGACCGTGACGCGGGTAGGAGCGGCGGAAGCCGCGATGGCACACCACGCCGTGAACAGAATTGTCGCGCCTTCCGACGCTCCTACTGGCAAGGCTGGTGCGCGCGGGTAGGAGCGGAGACGCGGCAGCGCGGCTCCGCACCGCCATCGCTGACAGCCTGCAACATTGGGGTATGATCCTCATCCAGTGATGAGCCTGATGGGTCGGCACGGAGGGCGGCATGAAGCGTCATCTGTGGTTGCTGTTGGCTGTGGCCCTTCCCGGGCCCGCATTCGCATCTGGAACACCAGTCCAGGAAAGCATGGTGGTCACCGGGTCGATCACGGTGAATCCGCAGGGTGGGGTCGCGGGCTATACGGTGCGCGATTTGGACAAGCTGCCGCCGGCGGCGCGCCAGATCATCCAGACGACGGTGCCGCGCTGGCAGTTCGTTCCGATCATGAAAAACGGCAAGGCGGTGGCAGCCGAGGCCGGCATGTCGTTGCGAATCGTCGCCGACATGGTCGACCAGGATCATGCGACCATCCAGGTTGCCGGCGCAGCGTTCGGCTGCGACGCTCGGCCCAAGAGCAACTTGCCGGGTGAGTGCCCTGCCGGCACGGCCATACGCTATGCCCACCGGGATCCGCCGAGATACCCGATCGATGCCGTGCGGGCACGTGTGGGCGGCGAGGTGTTTTTGGTGCTTCAGATCGATCGGGACGGGCGTGTCTCGCAAACCGCCGTACGACAGGTCAATCTGTACACCGTGACTGACCAACCGGCGTACTACCGAAAGACGCTGGCCGATGCGTCGCTCCGCGCGGCGAGCAAGTGGCAATTCAGAATTCCTACGCGGAGTCCGAATGGCGGGAAAGCTCATTGGATTGTGGAAGTGCCGATCGACTTTAGCTTGGACTGGGTTCCCAATCGCTTTGCGACGTACCGTCGATCTTCTTCAACGTACGGCCAATGGAACGCCTACATCCCGGGACCGGTGCAGGACATTCCTTGGGCTCACAACAAGACGAATGGCGGTAGTGACGCCGTGGCCGACAATGGGCAGCCGTTCACCCCCGACCCCCGCTTCGTCCTTGAAACGCCGTTGGGCGGAGGCACGAGTTGACAAGGGGTTGTGTTCCGCACCTGCTGTTGCGCAGGAAATCCAGGATGGTCGCATTACGGATACAGCCGGCGACGCTTACACTTGACTGATGGGCCAATCAGCTTGCGTCTCCATCATCATCGTCTCCGCCGACAGCGGTCCGTCGCTGCGGGAGTGCGTCGTGCGTGCGCTGGGATCGAGCGTGCCCGTCGAAGTGATCATCGTCGACAATGCGTCCCGTGACGGCGTGCCGCAGGCGATCGCTCGTGCGCACGAGCCGGATGAGCGGCTACGCGTGCTCTACAACCATGCGAACCTCGGCTTCGGCCCGGCGGTGAACG
>JBOHYT010000082.1:0-6192 GCA_050738055.1 Rhodanobacteraceae bacterium | reverse complement strand
GTGATCATCGTCGACAATGCGTCCCGTGACGGCGTGCCGCAGGCGATCGCTCGTGCGCACGAGCCGGATGAGCGGCTACGCGTGCTCTACAACCATGCGAACCTCGGCTTCGGCCCGGCGGTGAACGTCGCGGCGCGGGTGGTGCAAGGCGATGCCTTGCTGGTGCTGAACCCGGACTGCCTGCTGGATGCCGACACCTTGCCACGCCTGCTCGGGGTGCTGCGTGCGCACCCGGACGCGGGCGTCGTGGGTGCCGTCGCATGCGACGAGAACGGGGATCCCGATCCCGCTTCCCGGCGCCGCGACCCGCTGCTGCGGCGTTCGCTGAACGCAATGACCGGGCGTGCGCGTCGCGAAGCCGACGACGCGCGCTGCGAGGGGGTGGACGTGCCGGGCCCGATCCCCGAAAACGTGATCGAGGTCGAGAACGTTTCCGGTGCACTGATGCTGCTGCCGCGTGCGGCGTTCGATCGCCTGCGCGGATTCGACGAGGGGTATTTCCTGCACTGCGAGGATCTGGATCTCTGTCGGCGCGCGCGCGACGCGGGCTACAAGGTGCTGCTTGCGGGCGATGTGCGCGTGTGCCACGGCAAGGGCGGTTCCAGCGCGCACCGGCCGGTGTTCGTCAGTTGGCACAAACACCGCGGCATGTGGCGCTGGTTCCGGAAGTTCGATCCGGCGGCGGGCAATCCGCTCACGTGCATCGCGGTCGCCTGCGGCATCGCCGTGCATTTCCTTGCGACCATGCCACGGCTGTGGCTGCGTCGGCACGGCGCGTGACGTGCCTGCGGCGGGCGGCATCCGCATGGTTGGCCTGTACACTCCGATGTCCTTGGCGCAGGCGATACGTTCGCCAAGGTCGGCGACGGCAAATCTGCCGTTCCGTGACCGTAGACCAATGGTGCTGAACCGATGATCCGTGAAATCCTCAAGATGGGCGATCCGCGCCTGCTGCGCGTAGCGGCGCCGGTGCCCGAATCGATGTTCGGTTCGGCGGAACTGGATGCCCTGATCGGCGACATGTTCGAGACCATGCAGGCGGCGGATGGCGTCGGCCTCGCGGCACCGCAGATCGGTGTGGATCTGCAACTGGTGGTGTTCGGCTTCGAACATTCCGACCGCTATCCGGACGAGCCCGAAGTGCCGCGCACCATCCTGCTGAATCCGATGATCACGCCGCTGTCCGGTGACACGGAAGATGGCTGGGAAGGCTGTCTGTCGGTGCCCGGCCTGCGCGGCGTGGTCAGTCGCCACAGCCTGATTCGCTACCAGGGGCACGATTCTTCCGGGGAAGTGATCGATCGCACCGCAGAAGGTTTCCACGCGCGGGTGGTGCAGCACGAGTGTGACCACCTGATCGGTCGCCTGTATCCGTCGCGCATCACCGACTTCTCGAAGTTCGGCTTCATCGACGTGCTGTTTCCGGGCGAGGTCGGCGCGTTGGAGTGACGCAGAGCGGTTTTGACACGGACAAGAGCGGATCAATCAGCGAAGAACATTCCGTGTTCATCCGCGTTAATCCGCGGCCAAGGCTTTCGCGTTGCTGCCGTGTCCCGCGGGGAAATTTTTCTACCACGGATTTGCACGGATGAGCACGAATCAAGAAGAAAAATCCGCGTTCATCCGTGTTCATCCGTGTTCATCCGCGTCAATCCGCGTCCAGAGCTTTTGTAGTAGTAGATGACGCAGGCCGCGTGGTTCTGTCCAGCCGCGTTGCCTGTTCGCGCAACGCGCCGAGCTGGGTGTTCCAGTCGGCGAGGCGGCCGCGTTCCTGTTCGACCACGGCGGCTGGCGCATGGTCGACGAATCTGGCGTTCCCGAGTTTGCCTTCGCACTTCCTGATTTCCGCTCCGATGCGCGCCACTTCTTTGGACAGGCGCGCGCGCTCGGCGTCCAGATCGATCAATCCCGCCAGGGGGATCAGCACGCGCAGGCTGCCAACCACCGCGGCCGCCGCAGCGGGTTCCACGGCGTCTCCTTCCAGCCACGCCGGCGTCTCGCAGCGCGCGAGAAATTGCATTTGCGATGAAAATTTTGCGACGCGCCGGCGATCCTCGGTGTCGCCGTCCGCCAGCAGCAACGGGATCGTCTTGCCCGGTGCGATGTTCATCTCGCTGCGAATGCGGCGCACGCGGGTCAGCACCGCCTTGAACCATTCGATTTCTGCGCAGGCCACGTCGTCGACCCCGAATTCTTCGGCGCGCGGGTACGGGCGTTCCAGGATGGTGGACTCCTCAAGGCCAAGTTGCGGCGCCACCGATTGCCAGATTTCCTCGGTGATGAACGGAATGAGCGGGTGCAACGCGCGCAGCGCGGTTTCGAGGACCGTCAGCAACGTATGCCGCGTGGAAGCCGCGGCTTCGGGGTCGCCGCCGTTGCGCGCCGGCTTTTCGGCGCTCAGGGCAGGCCCTTCGGCGCGACTCAGGGCAGGCTTCGACAGTTCCAGGAACCAGTCGCAGTATTCGTTCCACACGAATTCGTACAGCGCGCGCGCCAGCAGGTCGAAGCGATACGCCGCGAAATGCTGCTCGACTTCCGCCAGCGTCGCGTGCAGCCGTGAAAAAATCCAGCGTTCTGCCTCAGTCGCCTTGAAGCCCTCCCCTTCAAGGGGAGGGTTTGGGTGGGGATGGGTTTCGTCTCCCGTCTCCCGACTCCCGTCTCCCGTGTTCATCAGCACGAACCGCGCGGCATTCCACAACTTGTTGCAGAACGCCTTGTAGCCGTCGGCACGCTTCAGGTCGAAATTGATGGTGCGGCTGTAACTCGCGAGCGCGGCGAACGTGAAGCGCAGCGCATCGGTGCCGATCGCCGCGATGCCCTCGGGATAATCCTTGCGGATGCGCTTCTCGACCTTTTCGCGCACCTGCGGGATCAGCAGCGACTTCGTGGATTTCTCGAGCAGCGCCGGTAGCGTGATGCCGTCGATCAGGTCCAGCGGGTCCAGGGTGTTGCCCTTGGACTTGGACATCTTCTGGCCTTCCGCGTCGCGCACGATCGCATGGATGTATACCTCGCGGAACGGAACGCGCTGGATGAAATACAGGCTCGTCATCACCATCCGCGCGACCCAGAAAAAGATGATGTCGAAACCGGTGACCAGCACCGCGCTCGGCAGGAACACCTGGTCGGTGTGCCAGTTCGCGACGACTTCGCCACGTTCGTTCTTCACTGGCTCGTTCGCGGGCCAGCCGAGGGTAGAGAATGGCCACAACGCCGAGGAGAACCAGGTGTCCAGAACATCGTCATCCTGCCGTAGGGCGGGTCTCGACCCGCCATTTTGCTGTCCTGGCGTGAGCCTCGACCCGCCGTCCTCCCCTCGCAATTCCGGGTAGTGTTCGAGCAAATCCGCCTCGTCTTCCCCGACGAAAATGTTGCCGGCTTCGTCGTACCACGCGGGGATACGATGCCCCCACCAGAGTTGCCGGCTGATGCACCAGTCACGGATGTTGCCCAGCCACTGCGTATAAGTGGTCTGCCAGTTTTCCGGGACGAATCGGATGTCGCCGTTGCGCACCGCGTCCAGCGCCGGTTGCGTGATCGCACGGCGTCCGCCGGGGCGACCGTCGTCCTGCGTGTCACGGGTGAGATCGACGAACCATTGATCGGTCAGCATCGGCTCGATCACCGCATCCGAACGCTGGCTCACCGGCACCTGCAGCTTGTGCGGTTTGGTTTCGACCAGGAGGCCCTGTGCGTCGAGGTCGGCAAGAACCTGTTTGCGTGCGGCGTAGCGGTCGAGGCCGCGGTATTTTTCCGGCGTGTTGCCGTTGACCTTCGCATCCAAGGTCAGGATGTTGATCGAGTCCAGCTGGTGTTTCTGCCCGATCGCGTAGTCGTTGAAGTCGTGCGCGGGGGTAATCTTCACCGCACCCGTGCCGAACTCGCGATCCACGTAATCGTCGGCGATGATTGGAATCTCGCGGTTTGCCAAAGGCAGCATCAATTTCTTTCCGACCAGCGCCTTGTAACGTTCGTCCTCGGGATGCACCGCGACCGCGACGTCGCCCAGCATGGTTTCCGGACGCGTCGTCGCGATCACCACATGATCGGGTGCGCTAGGCTTCGGGTCGATCACGTTGTAGCGGATCGACCACAGGAATCCATCGCGCTCGACATTGTTGACCTCGAGGTCCGACACCGCGGTCATCAGCACCGGGTCCCAGTTCACCAGCCGGTTGCCGCGATAAATCAATCCCGCGCGATACCACTCGACGAACACGCGGCGTACGGCGGCCGACAGCCCTTCGTCCATCGTGAAGCGTTCGCGCGACCAGTCCATCGAGGCGCCGAGGCGGCGCATCTGCCGGGTGATGGTCGAACCCGATTCCTGTTTCCACTGCCACACGCGCTCGATGAAGCCGTCGCGCCCGAGGTCATGGCGGGTTTTGCCCTCGACCGCGAGCTGGTTCTCGACGATCTTCTGGGTCGCGATGCCGGCGTGGTCGGTGCCGCCCTGCCACAACGTGTTGCAGCCGCGCATCCGGTGGTAGCGGACAAGCGCATCCATGAGGGTCTGCTGGAACGCGTGGCCCATGTGCAGCGTGCCGGTGACGTTGGGCGGCGGCAGCAGAATCGAATACGGCTCACCCGTGCCGGTGGGCTGGAATGCCCCGGCACTTTCCCAGCGCGCGTACCACTTCGATTCGATCGCTTTCGGGTCGAAGCTCTTGTCCATCACCGTCCGGATTCCGCGCGCCGCGCGGTTTGCAAGGCAAACGGCGATTGTAATGCCCAAGAGCGGTTCCGCTCGTCGCGGCGGGTCAAGACCCGCCCTACGGCGCTGCCGGCGGCCGGTAGCGCGGGTTTCAACCCGCCAGCGTTTCGTTTCGCCGCAGCGGGTCAAGACGGCGGCGGGTCAAGACCCGCCCTACCGCGGATTGCCGCAGCCAGATAGGGCGGGTTTCAACGCGCCGGCTTTTCGTTTCGCCGGGGCGGGTCAAGACCGCGGCGGGTCAAGACGCGCCCTACGGCGGATTGCCGCAGCCAGGTAGGGCGGGTTTCAACCCGCCAGCTTTTCGTTTCGCCGCGGCGGGTCAAGACGGCGGCGGGTCAAGACGCGCCCTACGGCGCTGCCGGCGGCCGGTAGGGCGGGTTTCAACCCGCCGGCTTTTCGTGTCGCCGCGGCGGGTCAAGACCCGCCCTACCGCGGATTGCCGCAACCACGTAGGGCGGGTTTCAACCCGCCGGCTTTTCGTTTCGCCGCGGCGGGTCGAGACCGCGGCGGGTCAAGACCCGCCCTACGGCGTCCACTTGCGGTGCGCGTGGATCGACATCACCACGCCGAACCCGACCAGCAGGGTGATCGCCGAGGTGCCGCCGTAGCTCACCAGCGGCAGCGGCACGCCGACCACCGGCAAGAGCCCGGTGATCATGCCGCCGTTGACGACGACGTACACGAAGAAGGCCAGACCGAACGCGCCCGCGAGCAGGCGCGAGTACGTGTCGCGCGCGTTGGCGGCGATCCACAAGCAGCGGCCGACGATGAAGGCGTACAGCGCGAGCAGCACCAGCGCGCCGATCAGCCCGAATTCCTCGCCGAGCACCGCGAAGATGAAGTCGGTGGTGTGTTCGGGCAGGAACTCGAGCTTCGACTGGGTTCCCTGATTGAAGCCCTTGCCGTAGATGCCGCCGGAACCGACCGCGATCATCGACTGCAGGATGTGCCAGCCGCTGCCGAGCGGATCGTTTTCCGGATGCAGGAAGGTCAGCACGCGCTGGCGCTGGTACTCGTGCAGGAAATGCCAGACGACCGGCGCGCTGGCGGCCAGTGCGACCAGCATCCCGCCGATCTTCCACCATTGCAGGCCGGCGAGGAACAACACGAATATCCCGGATGCCGCGACCAGCAATGCGGTACCGAGATCGGGCTGCTTGACGATCAGGAGCACCGGCACGCCGACCAGAATCGCGATCGCTGCGATGTCGCGCCAGCGTGGGGGCAGCCGCCGCGGGTGCAGGTACCACGCAATCATCATCGGCATCGCGAGTTTCATCAATTCCGAGGGCTGGAAGCGGATCACGCCGAGGTCCAGCCAGCGGTGGGCGCCCTGACCCTCGCCGATGACCTTCACCACCACCAGCAACACCACGCCGATCGCGTAGAACCAGGGTGTCCACGCGCGCAGCAGCGATGGCGGGATCCGCGAAACCGCGACCAGCAGGATCGCGCCGACCAGGAAGCGCGCGGCCTGC